>JAHEHB010000241.1 GCA_024644775.1 Deltaproteobacteria bacterium | reverse complement strand
AGCGGTCATTTCCTTGGTTTTTATCGTAATGATGCCAAAAAGCGGATCTAAGGCCAGTTTTAGTTTTTCTGCTTCTGTCCGATTTCCTTCGTTCAGCAGTCGAACCATTTCCACCACACCTTTAGGGATAAAATTTGATGCGACGGAAATCACCCCAGAGGATTTTATCAACGGATCCGTCATTATTTGAAACGTAATGGGATCGTCGCCCGAGAGTATCGAAAAATCCGGTCCGCAGTATTCTCGGGTTCGCCGCATGTTCTCAACACTCCCGGTCGCCTCTTTGACGGTGTTGAGGTTTTTATAGTCTCTATTCAAAAGGGCTAGGTCTTCGGGCATCATTTGGGTACCAGTTCTGCCAGGGAGAATATAGGGAATAATTTCAATGTCCGGAAAAGCCTTTGCGACCGGGGCGACATACTCCCGGCGAATTTCAAGGGAGCTGGGTCCGTTATAATAGGGATCGATCAGCAATACTGCTTCTGCGCCCACGTCGGCGGCGTGGCCGGTGCCTTCCAGGGTCTCTTTTGTGTTGTTACTCCCGGTTCCGGCGATACAGAGACATTTGTTCTTGGTTTGTTTGGCGATATGTTCGATAACCTTATTATGTTCTTCCCATGTAAGTGTTGGGCTTTCTCCGGTAGTCCCTACCGCCACGATTCCGGAGATACCATTTTCGATTTGAAAATCAACAAGTTTGGCCAGGCCGTCATAATCGACGGTGCCGTCTTTAAACGGTGTAATGATGGCAGTACAACCTCCAGTGATCATAGCTCCCCCCTTTATTGCGTTAGGTTTCACCTAAATTGAGCTCAACTTAGGCTTCAATATTTCAACAAGCCTCACCCAGACTTATTGAAAAACGTAGAAAAAGTAGTATACTATGTCAAGTAAAATTAGGTACCTTCATATCAACAAAGCCGATTTGACATCAAGTTGGTCGGAATGGTGTGGTATAATCTTAAATTACACAGCTGATTGAATCAAGGATTATAATAATGACGACATCCAAAAGCGTTGACGAATACATCTCAAAACAACGTGCCGCAGTAACCCAAAATCCGGAGTGTGGGACTTCCCATTACAACCTTGCCATCGGTTTGCTGGGACAAAAACAGTATGATGAAGCGGAAAGAGAACTGCTCGAAGCCGTTGAATGCAGTCCAAGTCTTGCCGAGGCATATGTACAACTGGGCGGCATCTATCTTGAGCGTGGCGATCTCGACAGATGCCTGGAGTATAACAAACAAGCCATTCACGCACGCGCGGGGTTTGCCGAAGGGTATGGAAACATCGGTTTTGTTCATCTCCAAAAAGGAAATATCGACGAAGCGATCACCGCGCTGGAAAAAGCCGTTCGATTTAATCCCAAATTTATTCAGGCACATGCAACTCTGGCCAATGCGTACCTGATGAAAGGTATGATTGAAGAAAGTATAGAGACAAACCTAAAGGTTCTCGGCCATGAGCCCAATTTTGCCGTTGCCCACAACAACCTCGCCATCGCTTACATGGAAAAAGGCGCGTTTGATTTGGCGATTCAGCACTGCGACGAAGCAATGAATCTGGGATACGAGGTTGCCCCTCAGATACTAAACGAACTAAATGCGCACCGATAAAAGCGGATTCATCAAACAGAGCAGCGGGTCGCTGGTTAAACCCAAGCAAAGGGATTCGCTATTCAAATACTATCTCTCGGACACCACCCATTCGATCGAGAAAAACAGCGCTATTTGGAATGCGTCTTTCCCGGTACATTTCCAAAATTCCAATTCCTGTGGTCGTGACGTCCGGATAACCTATGGAGATTATTTCCGAGGAACTCGAGAATTTCTTCAAAGAGATCATTTTTATACCATCGTTACTGTCTGCTCTGAGTGTCTGAAAGCGACGATTCGCTTTGATGACATCAATGCCGTACATATCCATCTGGAAAAACATGGTCCATTTTACCATCCGGCTCGAATCCGAATATGGATAAATAGCACAGCGCTGCAATTTACCCTAAATGTCGCCATATCCGCCGCTGGAAAGCGAATCATCGCCCGAGAATACATGCTCCTCAAAAAGCTTCACACTGATTTCCCCGACCCATATCTGCCGGAAGTCTATCATCTAAATGAGATCTCAATCGGCCAAAAGAACCTTCGCATGATCATGTTCATGGGAGAGTGGTGTGAAGGGTTTCATGAGTTTCATATATCCAAAAAACACGCAGACGGCCGATGCACCTTTATGCTTTGGGATCCGCTGAAAGGAAAGGTCACGCTTACCCCGGAGCAGGTCCGAAAGCTATACCAAAAGGCAGCAACGATTTTGACCTGCTATTATAACCCTCAAACCTTTGAGCAAATATTTCCTTGGTATCACGCGGCGGGGGATTTTGTCGTAAAGGCCGTTGATAACACTTTGGACATGAAGCTGATATCGGTCAGGCAGTATCGTCCCATGATCCGAAACGAAGATGCCGATTTTCGGGATATTTTAGAGGCAATGCTGGTGTTTCTGTTAAATCTTTCCATTTGGACACGTATTGACAGACTGGATGGAGTGGGAATTCCTGTTTGGGCAGACGAACGCGCCATAGACGGGACCTTAAACGGGTTTTATGAAGGGCTGTCGATAAAAAAAGCCACCGATCCCTTGATTGAACCACTTTCGGTTTGTTTCAAAGAATATATATCATCTCTTTCAAAAACCCATCTCTATGATCTTGCAGTCGCCATTGTAAACACCTATCACCCAAATAAACCGGAGACATCTCTTATCCATAAGCATTTAAAGGATCACGTCACTCACCTGTTAACAGCCACAAAAAGTTGGAAAAACTGAACTTCTTTACGCCTGTTTTTAATACCGGAAATAAAACCTTTTTTATTGACAAGGGAAAATATTCCTTCTATAGGTAACAGCTTAATATTTTTTCTGAACTTTCAATTTTCAAAAAAATAGAAATTTTAACACACTTAAATAGAAAAAGAGGGAGGTGACGATAATATTTGCATTGAAGAACGATACAAATCAACAGTTGTAACAATAGAATATTAAACAAACGGAGGTATATTAAAATGGCAAAGCATGAAACCCCTCTGCTGGACCAACTCGAATCTGGCCCATGGCCGAGCTTCGTGTCCGATTTAAAGGACGAAGCCGAGTCGCGGGCAAAAAATGAAAGGGGTGTTGAATTCCAGATTCCTCAAGATGTTGTCGAAGACATTCTTGGGGTGCTTGAGCTATCCTTTAAGCACGGAAGGACGCACTGGAAACATGGCGGGATCGTCGGTGTATTCGGCTACGGTGGTGGCGTTATCGGACGTTACTGTGACCAGCCACAAATGCTCCCCGGTGTGGCACATTTTCACACACTTCGGGTGAATCAGCCCGCCGGAAAATTTTACAAAGCCGAATACCTGAAAAAGCTCTGTGATCTGTGGGAACTCCGGGGAAGCGGTATCACCAATATGCATGGATCAACCGGCGATATCATCTTTCTGGGTACCACCACACCGCAGTTGGAAGAAATCTTTTATGAATTGACCCATAATCTCAACCAGGATCTGGGTGGTTCCGGATCCAATCTGCGCACACCCTCTGACTGCATCGGACAGGCTCGATGCGAGTATGCCTGCTATGATACACAGGCCCTGTGTTACAATCTTACCATGGAATATCAGGATGAGCTTCACCGGCCGGCATTTCCCTATAAGTTCAAATTTAAATTTGACGGGTGTCCCAACTGCTGTGTTGCCTCAATAGCGCGTGCGGACATGTCGTTTATCGGCACCTGGCGAGACAACATTCGCATCGATCAAGAGGCGGTTCAGGCCTATATCGGCGGTGAATTGAATCCCAATGCGAACGACCACAACGGTCGGGATTGGGGTCCTTTCGACATCCAGAAAGAGGTTATCGGTCTTTGCCCCACCGAATGTATGTGGATGGAAGATAACAAACTCATGATTGAGGATAAGGAATGCACCCGATGCATGCATTGTATCAATGTCATGCCAAGGGCGTTGAGAATCGGGGAAGACCGGGGCTGCTCCATTCTTGTGGGCGCCAAAGCACCCATTCTCGATGGTGCGCAGATGGGCTCGCTGTTAGTTCCGTTTATTAAGACAGAAGAACCGTATGATGAGATCAAAGAGGTTATTGAAAACATCTGGGATTGGTGGATGGAAGAAGGAAAAAACCGTGAGCGTCTCGGTGAATTGATCAAACGCCAAGGGTTCCAAAAGTTGCTTGAGGTAACAGGGATTAAACCCGTGCCGCAACACGTTCAGGAACCGAGACATAATCCATACATTTTCTGGAAAGCAGACGAAGTTCCAGGTGGATTTACACGAGACGTTGATGAATTTAGAAAATACCATCAGAGATAGGGGGAACTGACTATGGCATTTATATCATCAGGTTACGATCCAAATGAACCGATGAAGGATCGAATTTCCGACATCGGTCCCAAAAAATACGAAGAATTTTATCCGCCGGTCATCAAAGATAACAAGGGAAAATGGCTCTATCATGAAGTTCTTGAGCCCGGTGTTCTCGTGCATGTTTCTGAAACCGGTGCCGAGGTATATACCGTGCGAGTGGGCGGCGCAAGAATTATGAGCGTATCCTTGATACGTGAAATATGCGAGATTGCAGAAAAGCACTGCGACGGATATGTTCGATGGACCACTCGAAACAACATCGAATTTATGGTGGATAGCAAGGACAAATTGGAACCGCTGAAAAAGGAACTTGCCGGCCGTAAATTTTCTGGCGGAAGCTATAAATTCCCCATCGGTGGAACCGGCACGTCCATAACCAACATTGTTCACACACAAGGATGGCTCCATTGTCATACACCGGCCACCGATGCATCCGGCCCGGTCAAAGCAACAATGGATGTGCTTTTTGAAGATTTCCAGCAGCACCGCATGCCGGCAAAACTTCGTGTCTCTTTGGCATGTTGCCTGAATATGTGTGGTGCGGTGCATTGTTCGGATATCGCCATTTTGGGCTATCACCGCAAACCGCCCATGCTGGATCATGAATATCTGGACAAAATGTGTGAGGTTCCATTGGCCATTGCTGCATGCCCGACAGCAGCCATCCGGCCGTCAAAGGTTGAGCTGGAAGATGGCACAAAGGTGAACAGCGTAGCGGTAAAAGAGGAGCGATGCATGTTCTGTGGAAATTGCTATACCATGTGCCCCTCCATGCCGTTGTCGGACCAGGAGGGTGACGGCATCGTATTGATGGTGGGTGGCAAAGTATCCAACCGGATCAGCGCACCCAAATTTTCAAAGGTCGTCGTTGCCTTTATCCCGAACGAGCCGCCACGATGGCCGACTACCACAAAGACCATCAAGAAAATTGTAGATGTCTACGCCAATAATGCCAATAAATACGAACGGCTTGGAGAGTGGGCGGAACGGATTGGATGGGAAAGATTCTTTGATTTGTGCGAACTTGAATTTACCCATCACCTCATTGACGATTTCCGCGATCCTGCCTACTATACATGGAGACAGACAACGAACTTTAAGTTCTAAATTTATAGTTACATTACAGCGGGGAACACGGACCGTGTTCCCTGCAACGAACCAAAAAGGAAGTCCATAATGGAGTTAGAAGAAGCAAAACAGAAAATTATCGAGGGGCTTGGCAAAAAAAAAGGGAAAACAAAATTTTACTTTAATGACTTAGCGAAGATACTGGGTGAGAAGCCAAGGGCCGCCAAAAAGTTCGTTACCAAAATGGTCGAGGAGGAAATTTTAGAAATCTGGTCCAGTGGAAGTACATCACTTTATGGTCTAAAAGGGTCCGGCAAACAGGCCGGCGCTGAACATGAAGATGAAGAAGAGTCCTGAAAGGGGCCTCAGATAACGGCCTGTTTTTTTGAAACAAACTCGAGTGCAGCAAAAAAAGATGGGTTTTCCCCGAGTCGTAATTGCAGCATTGCGAGGCGGATCGGGAAAAACCATACTCTCCGTCGGAATCATTGCTGCATGGAGAAAGCTTGGAAAAAAGATAGCAGCCTTTAAAAAAGGTCCTGATTATATCGATGCCGGCTGGCTGGCATTGGCAGCCGGGCGGCGCTGTTACAACTTAGATACCTTCCTTGTTCCTGAACATCGTGTCTTCGAATCCTTCCTATTGCATTCCGCGGATAGTGATATCGCTTTCATCGAGGGAAACAGAGGATTATTCGACGGAATCGATATCGAGGGGTCCACCAGTACCGCAGAGCTGGCAAAGTTTTTAAAAGCACCGGTCATACTCTGTCTGGATTGCGCCAAGACCACCCGCACGATGGCAGCCGTTGTCGGTGGTTGCATCCGCTTTGATCCGGATGTCGAGATCAAAGGCGTTATTCTAAACCGTGTTGCCGGCCTACGACATGAAACCATTCTCAGGGAAACCATCGAGCACTATTGTGGTATTCCGGTTTTGGGTGCGATTCCGAAATTAAGCCAACAGAATTTTCCGGAACGACATATGGGACTGGTTCCCACAGAAGAACATGCGTTAGCGATAGATTCCATCAATCGGATATCGGATATTGCAAAAAAGCATCTCGACCTTCGAGCCATTGAAGAGATCACCCGGAATGCCGATAAAACACTGCGTCAGAAGCCGACTGACAAAGGGCCCGACAAGCCGATAGTTGTCGCAGCGAATCAAAAGACAGACCCGCCAACTCAACGACCTCGAATCGGCATCATCCGGGATTCTGTTTTTCAATTTTACTATCCGGAGAATATTGAGGCGCTGGCGTCGCTAGGCGCGGATTTGGTGGTGATCAGCCCTCTTGAGACAAGCTCTTTGCCTTCAATCGATGCGCTCTATATCGGTGGCGGATTTCCCGAAACCCATGCGAATGCACTTGCGGAGAACCAACGATTTCGATCTGAGCTAAAATCCCTGGCCGAGGATGGGATGCCGGTATACGCGGAATGCGGCGGACTCATGTATTTGGCAGACGCACTGGTGTTAAAAGGTACGGCGTATCCCATGGCAGGTGTGCTGCCGGTTGTTTTTGGCCTCTCTCAACGCCCCCAAGGTCATGGCTACACCGTGATACGGGTTGAAAAAGAAAATCCGTATTTCGAGGTAGGCACAGAGTGCAGGGGACATGAGTTTCACTATTCAAACGTACTTAAATGGTGGGGAAATGAGGATGATTTTGTATTTACCATGAAAAGAGGAAATGGGATTTTGAAGAAAAAGGATGGTCTGGTTTACAAAAATGTCCTTGCAACTTACACACACCTACACGCGCTGGGCGCACCAGTTTGGGCAAAGGCGATCGCTCGGAATGCAGTGGATCGCATGAATATAAAAATATAGGGCCAACCGGATTCGGTCGGTTTGCCCTATATTTTTATTTCTTTTTTTTGGGATGACACTTGTTGCAGGTCGTGGGTGCGGCTCCCGAGTCTTTTGATTTCAATTTATTCTTTTTATTGTAAGCTTTGTGGCAGCCTCTGCAATTGTCGTGAAGGGCATTGGCGTGGTACTCTCGTTTTTGCTCGGCGGATAATCCCTTTGCCTTCTTGCCGGTGATATACCCCGGTTTCTTGTGACACGCCATGCATCCCTTTACGGCGTCGCCGGACTTTAGAGTTGTCAGGGGTTTGTTGTTTTTGTCGTGATGGCATTCTCCGCAGCCGTTTTTATAAAAATCCGGATGTTTCTTCGGGTACTCTGCAGCGTGTTTTTTGTGGGAAAACATGACGATACCCCTGGTGTGTTTCTCGTACGCCTTGTTCTCCATCTTGATGACATCCGGCGCTTTGGTCGCAGCATATAACCCCACCGTAACCAACAGACACGTCAGCATCGCAACAACAACCATTAAAAGCAGTGATCGTTTACTCATCAAACCTCTTTGCCTCCTTTTTTTATGATATTCAAAAGCAAATTTTTTTCTATCAATCATAAGCTGGATCTGTCAATCACAAATATCCGATTTTTGTCAAGTTTCAGATGGCACTCTGTAGTACAAAGGCGTTTAAGCTTCGGATTCTTCAGGGGTTTCCGCTGGTGCTTTTTTTCCGAAAATTCTTGCCCCCAATATACTGATTTCATAGAGTACGATGAGCGGCAAGGCCATAAATATCTGGGTGATAACATCCGGTGGTGTTAGGATCGCCGCTCCCACGAAAAACAGCAGTATGGCATATTTTCTGTTCTTTTTTAAAAACGGAACGGAAACGATACCAAACCGTGCAAGGAAC
>JAHEHB010000240.1 GCA_024644775.1 Deltaproteobacteria bacterium | reverse complement strand
AATGCTCGTTCCGGCGATATCCAACCCGTCGGTTTTTGGATCTGTCTTCGGCAGAAGATTTTGCTGGACTTCCATGGCCAGCTCAAGAGCCTGGCGCATCTGATAATGTTCTTTAAGCTGGGGACCGACGCTGTTAAAAAGCTGTCCCATTTCACCAAATTCATCCCGAGAGCGAATTTCCACCCGGGTGTCAAAATCGCCCAATGCCAACCGTTGAGCCCCTTCATTTAATATCTTGATCGGCTTTGTTACGGTTCGTGAAAAGGTAAATGCCAGCAGAATCACGAGAGCAATCACGCCGAGTCCAAAATAACCCACCACTGAAATCAGCTCGTCGATGCGGCCGGATATATACCGGCTCTCCTGGAGTGCCGGTTTCAGAATTTTCTCATAAGGCGTAATCAATACTAGAAAAGAGCCGCCGGCTATCGGTCCATAGGCCCAGAGGCTATCACGCCCTTTGTAAGGCATTCTCAGCGTGCGGCTGGTGTCGGTTTTAATATCCTTTATCATGGACTGAAATTTTTCAATGTTATCGCCAATCAGCCATTCGCTGTCCAATTGGGCGCGCCAACTTCTGTGGGAAAGATCGGAGTGCTCATCACGGGCCAGGATGCGGGCACCGACTTTGTTGGTTTGGGGATCTGTTCCAAAGTAACACATGAACGACTCGGTGGCAGGAGGGATGTTTTGAAAGAGTATTCGTCGATTTAACAGGCTGTTCATGGGAACCACCAGCGAGGTGACTCCGGCGTTCTTTCCGCCTGGGCGTCTTACCGTCATAATGGCGGCAACGACAATTTGGCGGGTCTCCGGATCGACATACGGATTGGACCAGGGAACGGGCTGCTCAAGTGCTTCCCTGTACCATGGCTGCTTTCTGGCATCCAATTTTCTGGGAATCGCATTGTGACCGGGATAAACACCGTGGAGTCCGTTGTCGAGACTGGTTTGGTACCACCAGATAACATCTTCGAATCGCCTGGACAGATTTCTATAAATCGGTGTCAGTCGAGACAACCGCGCAATATCTTCGCTCACATCTTCTACAACCGCACCCGGTGCGAGCTTGAACACTTGAGATGAATAGGAAACCCGAAGAAGTTCCATTTCGTTATCGGGTCGGATTCGAAAATGAAACGATGAAAGGGCAATATCCGGTGGTACTTTGGTTCCCCGGTTAAAATCCTCAGCAAAATAAACGTGTTCCGGCATAGGTGCCACCGTCTCAGCCAGCGCTCTTTCAACTTCTTTTGCCTGCAATAGAAGGGCCATTTCAATCTGTTCACGACCCCGCCATAACACCGCGGAATAGCTGTCCACCAGAACCTGCATTCGATTTTCCATATCGGCAACTAGGCTTTGCTGTGTTTGAGAAACAAGCTCCGCACCGAGTTTGCGCACTGAATGTACACCGAATGTTCTTGCAATCGAAATCGGTATGATTGCAATGACTAATAACAAAATGAGTAGCTTCCAACGATATTTCATACGGATCCCCCTTGCACCCCAAGGCAGATATTGAAATCTAAGGAGGCAATTTTAAAACGCCCCAATTTGCCTCCCGCCATTGGTGGGACGTCAGGCTAAAATGTTGTCGACATCACAGCGCTAAGCACCGCATTGATTCTATCATACTACCATTATTCCCGACTTCGCAAGACTCAGGCGTCTGTGGGCACGGAGACACTTCATTTGGACAGGATTTTGAGGATCCTTTTTGTCTTTAAAAGAATATTCTTAATATCCTGTTGGTCCTGGCAACGAAACCAAATACAAAATGAATCTATTCCCCATCTGGATGGGCTACGGGACAGGGTGACCGCGTTTGAAAATCGGAAAACAGAAATCAAGCCGGTTTTGACGCAACCATTGATGTAAGGGTTTTGGATACCACTTGACTAAATATTTAAACTTGCCAAAGGGCTGTTTTTATGAGTCAATGTAGGAAATTAAGGTAAAACATACCAATATGTTATCGCGGTCAAGCGCAAAGGGATCATCCGCATGAAAAAAAAAGACGTCCCCATCGTACAAAGGTCGCTTTTCTCCTGGGTATTTTCAGGTAGTACAAAACTTCAGATTATTCTTGTACTCATTATCATGATTACGGTGGTTACCCGGGTTATTCCATTGGAAATGCAGAAAAGAATTGTTAATGAAGCGATTTTTTTACGAAAGATTGATCTATTATTTCTATATTGCGGCATTTATTTGGCTGCAGTGGTCGCCTCCCAGGGGCTAAAATTTCTTATTAACTACCTTGAAACCATCATCGGGCAGCGGGCTTTGGCGGCGATGAGAAAAGCCCTGTACCATCATATTCTGACACTTCCGTTAAACTTCTTTAGGAAAACGCAGCCCGGGATGGTCGTATCCTCGGTGGTTTCCGAGCTT
Organism: Deltaproteobacteria bacterium; assembly: GCA_024644775.1. Next base: position 5,862 of record JAHEHB010000240.1, on the reverse strand, counting down.
GCCACCTCCGGAACCTTTGTGGGAATGGCACTGGCTGTTCCTGTAACCAACATACTAACCCTGCTTGCCTTTGCCGGATATCTCATCTGGTTAAACTGGCTTCTGGGAGTGGTTTCTCTATCCATATACCCCATCGTCCTTTTGCTTTTACCCCAGCTGCAGAAGCGTGCCAATAAGGCAAACAAAAAACGGGTTGACACCACCCGGATCCTTTCCAGCAAAATTGCAGAATCCGCCACCGGTATACATGAAATTCACGGAAATGGTTCCTATCGTATTGAAAATCAGAGATTCGACAGCATCGTGGATCAGCTTTATAAAATAAGGGTCGTCTGGACGCTATTCCGGCATGCTGTCAAGGTCGTCAACAATTTCTTTAGTAATCTTAGCCCATTTCTCATTTTTATTTTGGGTGGTTATTTGGCCATGCAAGGCCGGCTGGAATTGGGTGCATTGGTTGCGTTTTTATCTGCACAGGAAAAGTTGTATAATCCATGGAGGGAACTCATTGAATTTTATCAGGTTTACCAGGATGCGTCGGTTACCTACAAGCGCACCATGGAATACTTTGATACGATGCCGGAACATGCTCTTGTTCCTGAAGGCCGGGAGCCCTATGAATTAGACGGCAGTATCGAGGCCAAGGATTTGTCTTTTGTAACAGAGAGCGGCATTCAATTGCTGAGGGATGTAAACATCACTTTAAAATCAGGAGAACACCTCGCATTAGTGGGCTTTTCCGGTAGCGGGAAAAGTACATTGGCGTTATGTATCGGACAACTCTACAAATACTCGAGGGGGCATGTGCTGATCGGAAGTCATGAGGTTTCAGACCTATCAAAATTGGACATGATCAATAATATCGGCTTTGTTGCCCAAGCACCGTTTATATTTGATGGATCCATTGAAGAAAACCTTCTCTATTCGTGCATCGCCAGACAAGAAGGGAATGGTAATCGTCAAGGAAATACACTTCCATCTTTGGATGATGTCATTGAAGTGCTGCAGCAAACGGGAATTTTTCTGGATGTGTTACGCTTTGGTATGAATGCCATATTGTCCCATGATGAACATCAAGCGTTGGTTTCTCGAATTATTCGGGTCCGAAAGAATTTCCAGCGGGAATTTGATGACGAACTGGCAGACTACGTAGAGTTCTATGATCAAAACAAGTATCTGTACCATTCGATTGTCGCTGAAAATTTAATATTCGGAAGTCCGAATCGTGATGAATTTAAAGAGGATAACTTACCCAAGAATGGCTACTTTTTAAAATTTCTTGACCAAGCCGATTTGACAACCCCTCTAATGAGTTTGGGGGCTGAGCTTTCCAGACAGACCGTTGACATTTTGGGCAATTTACCGCCGGATGATGTCTTTTTCGAGCAAAGTCCCATCCCAGCGGATGAGCTGGATGATTACAAAGGGGTTGTGGACCGTCTCAAAAAACATCGTTTGCATCAACTCTCTGATGAAGATCGAGACAAGCTCCTAAGTATTGCGCTTCGGTTTATTCCGGGAAAACACAAAATGATAGGCCTCCCCGATATGATCGAAAGGCTCATTCTTGAAGGAAGATCCTTATTCAGGGAGCAAATTTTAACGGACGATCCGGATGCCTTCACCTTTTATCAGCTGGACGAATATATCTACTCCCAAACGATTTTAAACAACATATTTTTTGGAAAAACGAGAACCGACAATCCGAAGGCTCAGGAAAAAATTAATCAGAGTATCGTACAGCTTCTCATCGAAGAGGACCTATTGGAAACCATCGTTGAAATCGGCATGCAGTTTCAAGTCGGAACTAAGGGTGATAAACTTTCCGGCGGCCAGCGTCAAAAACTTGCCATTGCAAGAGCCTTTCTAAAGAATCCCAAAATTCTGATCATGGACGAAGCAACCTCAGCGCTTGATAATCGATCACAAGCGAGAATTCAGAATCTGCTCACAAACCGGTGGAAAGGTAAAAGCACACTGATAGCCGTCGTTCATCGACTTGATATTATTAAGGATTATGATAAGATTGCCGTTATGAAAGCAGGGAAAATCGAAGAATTCGGCACATATGACGACCTCATAGCAAAGAAAGGAATGCTTTATGAACTCGTCGGAGGAAAAAAGTAAGGTTAATATTTCTGGTGAGTTTCAAGAAAACTTAGATATTTTAAGAGAAACTTATTTTTTTTCAGCCCTCCCGCTTGAGCTTCTCAAATTGCTCGCCTATCTTTGTTCGCGGGAGACGTATAAAAAGGGAGACTACCTCTTTGCTCAGGGAGATGATGACGGTCAAGCGTTTTACATTTTATCCGGCGAAACCCGGCTGACGCATTCAGACAATGGAGATGAGCAGACCGTTCGGGAATATGGCAAAGAAGTATTTTTAGGCGGATTGGCTTTGATGGGAAATGTGCGGCGGCTTTTTTCGCTTCAGGCGGCAACAGATACCACCTGTCTGGTTTTAAGTCGGGATAAATTTGCCAAGGCAATGGAACAGTTTCCCGAACAGATGCCGAAAACAATCAAAGCCTTGGTTGAGCGCATTTGCAGTTGGGAAGAACGATTTTTGGTTGAGATCAACGAACATTGTGAGGCTTGTAGGACCAAAATAGGGGTCAGCCTTTTATAGAATTAAAGTTATGTGGAGAATAAACCGTTATAAATAAAAAAAGCGGTTTACCTCTGCGCCGTTCCAGTTTATATTTATGTTGACTATTGGATCTGTTTCAAATCCAGAGATTTTCGAATTGCCGATTTAAACATTGGTTGAACGGGAGGTACGGTTCGGGTCAAAATTCACGAGGGCTTACATTAATGGCAGAAAAACGACTATCGTTTGAACTTAAAAACGACCTTTCAGAGTTGGATCTCCTGGAGGAGAAGCTTGATGAATTCTGTCAACAGCTTGGTGTGACAAAGAAATGTTATTGTGAGATCAATCTCGCCCTTGAAGAACTTTTTACCAATATCGTTCAACACGGATTTACAGACAAAGCGGAACATCGAATTAAGTTCACGATTTCACATCAAGATGGTACGGTCGTCATGCGGATTGAAGATGACGGAATACCCTTTAATCCCCTGGACTCGGTCCCACCGGATACTGAATGCGTTTTAGAAGAAAGAAAAGTCGGTGGGCTTGGCGTCCATTTGATAAAAAATATGATGGATACTATCACCTATAAACGGCATAAAGACAAGAACTTACTGATTCTTGTGAAGCATTTCTAACGTGCTTTATATTTAGTGTCCGTCCAGAAACGAGGGATTTTGGTCGAGATCAAGGCGTGTGAAAAATTTTACTGCAGGCATATAGTTGATATTCCGAGGATAAAATTTTGAGCGTAACGAAGATATCGGGCAAAATAACCGTTTGTGGATGGGCAATATTTAGCACATTCGATCCGTTTTCCGGTTCATTCAAATGAGCGAGAGAAAGGAATAGACGGAGGGGTAAATGGAAATTTTCGAAAAGGAAGAAAAGGGCGTGTCAATTTTTAAGCTTGCAGGGCGTCTTGATTCAAAGACATCTCCTGAGTTCGAGAAAAAAATTTTTGACGCGATTGATAAGGGTTCTAAACAGATGATCGTGGACTTTGGAGATCTCGACTATATTTCGAGTGCCGGGTTGCGGGTTATTCTAAAAGCAACAAAAGATCTAAAGCGATCCGAAGGCAATTTTATTCTTTGTTCGATGAAGGATTATGTGAAAGAGGTGTTCGAAATATCCGGATTCGATACCTTTCTCCCCATTGTATCTTCGATGGATGAGGCGTTTCAGAAAATGTAAATGCGATTTCCTGCGGCGGTTCTCTACTTTAGGCCGATGAGTCCTCGTTTTCCCAGATTGCGAAGAAATTGTGTTACGGCCACTTCGGCCTCTTTCGGGTGCAAGCGATGTTGTTCTGAAAACCGCCTAATCACCTGTTTCACCGATCGGCTTCCGTCTATGAGTTCCCAAACAGCAGTTCCCAGGGTGTCCAGTTGAAGTTTTTTAGTTTGAGTTTGATTGGATGAACGGCCAAGCCGTCGCATCAAAATCGTTACCCACGGCCGAATTTTGATCGGATAGATCAGAAGCATCTCCCCGGTTTCAAGTAGCGTTTCTTGGATTTCGATATTTTTAATCGGTTTTCGATTCAGCGCCTCTGTTCGGCTGATTTGCGGTTTTTTTCTAAATGCTTTCATAACTTGCGGTAATTTTCTCCAGAACGTGAGGATCGGGTGGTTCCTCACCTTCTATACCGATTGCCAGAATACGATTTTTTTCCGCTTCATGCCATATGCGGAATCTCAGCAGACTCGGCTGTCGTTTTATGCGACGCCACCATTTTGATCCACCCGACGAGGGCGGGAGAGCAGCCTTCCATTCCAGTACGTGGCTGTCTTCCATACCCCGAAATATTGGGTTTTTGTCCGGAACGCTCGCCATTTTTTTCGCAAATTGTTCAAGATTTCTCCCGGAGAGCAAAACCGCTGCAGGCCCCCAGCGATGAAGGGTAATGCGCTGTTTGCCGGCGGCTAACGATATCTTGAATTCGCCTGGTGTAAACCGATGGTGAACCAAGCGGAAATCTTCGGGTATCACTGCACGGATATCAAAAATTGCCCAAACAGACCGACCGTTTTTTGAATGATCCTTAAAAGACGCCAGAAGTTTTCGGTAAACAGGATCTATTTTTTCAGTTTCTTTTTGATAAAATTGAATAAGTGTGGCTTTTCCACATTGGGAACAGAAAAGAATGACCCCTTTCCCGCAAACGGTTTCTCCAGACCAGGAAAACCCGGATGTATCATATGCCTTGAGGGCGTTTTCCCATCCAGCCGATAGGGGAGATTTTTGAAGGTTTTTCCCCGATTGTTTTTTATAAAAAGCTGAAAGACGACGGAGATGCGTTTGATGAGAAAAGGCTCCCTTGATTGAATCCCACTTTATTTCCAGTGTCGGGCCGGCGTCATCCTCGAGCATCAGATACCGCTTTCCAATTTCTGCCGGCTCCCAGTCTGCCGGACCGACAAAGCGGATGCCATTCCATGCTGTTTCTTTCCAATCTGAGGCCAATACCATAACCCGGATCCAGCCTAAGGCGGGAGAACCCAAAAGGATTTGCCACAAAGGCACCAAGACACAAAGGAACTACATTTTTTTCGTGCCCTGGTGTCTTGGTGGCTGGAAATAAATTCTGCCGTAAAATACGAAAAAATCATTAAAGCGCCTGAATCGTCTTCAACGCGGAATGAATCGCTCCCAGTCGGTTGATTCGAGTTTTTTGCCGGATTTACTTTTTTCTGCAGACGCTTTTTCTTCTGGATGTTTTTCCTCGAAACACCGGCTTTCCTCCTCAATCGCGCTTGTCATTGTCAATTTTACGGAGTTGCCGAGCTTCTCTTCCACATCCTTCGTGTTATGCTGGAGATGGAGGCTGATTCTATTACCGTCTTTGTCTTTAAAAGACCACTTCCAGGCAATGACGATGTGAAAGGGATCGCCTCGCCACTCGCTTGGTTCTCCGAACCGTTTCTTAAATCTCTTTAAAAGCGCTTCATAAAGCTTCTTTGAAGAATCGGTATACTTGAGCTTTATTCTTACGATGCGTCCAGGCTCCGTACAGGTTCCGTATTCAATGAGGCCGCTTTTATATCCCTCTATTTTTGTCGTTTCAACCTCTCGGAGATATCCTTTATGGCGGATGGGTAATTCCGTATCTTTCTTTATTAGATTTTTATAATCATTGATATTTTTATTCAGAATAAATCCGGCGATTTCATGGGGCGCCTGGGCGATGCACACGCCCGGAAGAAAGAAAATAAAGAACATCACGATCATTCCTCTTTTCATATTCGCTCCTTTTTACGAGAGTG
>JAHEHB010000239.1 GCA_024644775.1 Deltaproteobacteria bacterium | reverse complement strand
CTTTATCAGATCCGCGATTTTTTTCAGTGTGCGATCACCTTGGAACGCACCATGACGGTGGTTGTAGAAAAAAAACGAATCTACATCGATTAAAGCAAGGGCAAAGGGGCTCCCATACCGTTCGAATCGCTTGATCTCGCGTTCCAGATATACCTGAAAAAATCCATGGTTAAAGAGGCCTGTCAAACTGTCTGTGAATGGAGCACCAGTGGCTTTTTCGTAATCAATTTCAAATGCCTCGCCCTGTTCGCTCGATTCAGGTCTTTCGTCTCGTTCACTTTGGTTCGTCATATTATTCATCATAAATTCAGTTACCAGCAGCTGCCGGTTCTATAAGGGTTTTTTATTTTTCCGAAGGGTCCCCCGATATCATGTCATCCTTTTCGAGTATGCAAATTCGATTTTTCCCCTCTCTCTTTGCTTTATAGAGAGCCATATCCGCCCGATGGATCAATTCATCAACCGTTACCGCGTCCGAAGGAAAAAATGCGATTCCCATACTTACGGTCATTTTATTACCCAACTCAAACAAGGTCCCGGGAACGTGTGATGAATCACGAATTGCCGCTTCAATTCGCTTCGCGACAAATTCAGCGCCCTCACGGTCTGCATAGGGCATCACAATAGCGAACTCTTCTCCGCCGTAACGCGCCGGCAAATCGACATCCCTTATGTTTTTCTTGATGACTTTACCCAACCATTTCAGCATCGAATCGCCGGCCAGGTGTCCATGAGTGTCGTTGAATTTCTTAAAGTCGTCGATATCCAACATGATAAAACCCAAAGGATGTTTTTGTCGACGAGATCTTCTTATTTCAAGATCTAAAAAATGCTTTAAGTAGGCATGATTGTATATTCCCGTTAAGTTGTCGCTGATGGCTGCTTCCAAGGCGTTTTCAAACTGATGACTTAACTGATCCATATAGGTTTTCTTTTTGAGTAACGCATGGACACGAGCCTTAATCTCTTCCGAATTTATCGGTTTTACGAGATACTCATCCGCACCGAGAGTAATTCCTCGCAGTTTATTTTCCAGATTATCCAAACTGGTAATCAAAACGACTTGAGCGTTTCGCTGATCGTCTTGTTCTTTGAGATTTTCGATTACCTCAAAACCATCCATACCCGGCAGTAAAATATCTACCACCATCAGGTCGATTTTTTCTTTTTTTGAAAATGCGACGGCTGATTCGCCGGTTTTCATATGCTCAACCCTGAACGGTTCATTACTGAGATATTCTTGTATGATTTTTGCGTCTTTAGGGTCATCCTCTACTAAAAGAATCAATGGAAAAGGGTTGACCATGTTTTTGGTCTCTTTGTCATCAGCCGGTTCTAAAATAAATTTTTCAGATCGGGTACGTGCCTTTAACTGCTCCCGATACTCTTTGAGACGAAGCAGTGATTGAACCCGAGCACGCAGTTCAGAGGTATTTACCGGTTTGTTTAGAAAGTCATCGGCCCCAACGCGAAGCCCTTTTAATTTGTCGTCTCTACCATCCAACGAGGTGATCAACAGGATCGGAATATCTTTGGTTTTCGGATCGTTTTTTAGGATTCTTGTCGCCTCATACCCATCCATCCCGGGCATCATAATATCCAGAAGAATTAAATCCGGATGTTCCTCACTGGCAATTTTCAGCGTACTTTCACCATCATATGCTTCAATTACCTCATAATTTTCCTTAGCCAACATGGTCTGTAACAATTTGACATTTAAGGGATCGTCGTCAACAATCAGGATACGATTCTTACCAACAAAAATTTTCTTCTCTTCACTCGTATTTTTTTTCTTTACAAATTGAGCAATCGTATTCAAAAAATCTCGAGTATCGATGGGTTTGGTAATATAGCCATCACAGCCCGCTGCAAGCGCTTTTTCCTCATCCCCCTGCATTGCATGAGAGGTAAGCGCCACCACTGGGATATCTTTTATGGCGGCATCGTTTCGAATCAATCGGGTGGCGGTAAGACCATCCATTCCGGGTAGTTGTATATCCATTAAAACCAGATCCGGATGATGCTCTCTGACAAGTTGAATCCCAGTCTCGGCTTCGATTGATTCCAAAACTTTATATTTTCCGGCATGAAGCAAGGCACGAACCAACTTCATATTTAATGCCGTATCTTCAACAACGAGTACGGTTCCGTTTTCCATTAAACGCCTCTTTTAAACGCATCAACCCAGTAGGGTTTTCATTTGCTTTTACTTCTGAGTTCAACAGTCATATTCAAATTGCCAACAGCCGAAGGTATGTTCGTTGTTGCAATTCGGACAAGCAGATGTATCTTTTTCGATCTGTCCATATCGTTACGGCAATCCCTCCTGTTCGAGGCCACCGACTTTTGTTTCATACTCATAGCAAATCCGGTTTTTACCTTCCCGTTTTGCCCGATAAAGTTGAATGTCCGCTTTTCTGATAACCTCATCAGCGGTGGTAGCCTCTGAAGGAAACACGGAGATCCCGATACTGATGCTCAATTGTTTATCCGGTTTAACGGTATCCGGAAGAAATGAATGGTCAAATACGAGTTTCCGCATTCTCTCACCAAAAACAATGGCCCCGTCTTTATCCGTGTTCGGCGAAACGATGGCAAATTCCTCTCCGCCGTATCTTGCGGCCATATCGATTTCTCGAACATTATTCTTAATCAAATTTCCCAAAGCCTTCAGAATCTCGTCTCCTACCAAATGACCGTAGGTATCGTTGTATTCTTTGAAATCATCGATATCTATCATTAACAGTGAAAACGGCGTTTTTTGCCGATCCGCCCGTTTGATTTCCAGTTTGAGAAAATGTTCGAAATAAGCACGGTTATACAGCCCGGTGAGCTGGTCTGTAATTGCAGAATGCACCGCAGTTTCGTAGCTGTCACGGAGCGTATCCAGATAGGCCTTTTTCTTAATCAACGCTTTAACCCGAACTCTCAATTCGTGCTTATTGATCGGTTTTACAAGATAATCGTCCGCTCCCAATTCGATTCCTTTGATTTTACTTTCCATATCCTCCAAACACGTGATGGCAACAATTTGAATATTTTTAGCTCCCTCGATTTCTCGGATACGGCGGACAACTTCAAAACCATTCATTCCAGGTAGCAGGATATCCAGCAGTATCAGATCGATTTTTTCTTTAAGCACCCGCGATAGGGTTTCTTCTCCGGAGCTTGCCTGTTCCACTTGATAGGCCTCGCCTTGGAGACACCCCTGAATCAAACGGATATCTTTTTCATCATCATCGACAATCAGAATAGTCGGTAGATTCACGCGCTCTCTATCGGGAGTGTCCTTTTCGTTGGAAGTGGCAACGAGTGTCTGAGAGTGGGTTCTTGATTTCAATTGATCTTGATAAAGTTTAAGCCGAAGCAGCGATTTTACACGAGCCAGCAATTCGGCAGTGTTTACAGGTTTGTTAAGAAATTCGTCCGCGCCTGCCTCAAGACCCCGTAGTTTGTCTTCCGTGCCGTCCAAAGCGGTAACTAAAATGATGGGAATATCTTTGGTATCAGGATCACTTTTGAGTATCTCCGTCACTTCATAGCCATTTAACTCCGGCATCATGATATCTAAAAGAATAAGATCGGGAATATCTGCCCGTGCCCTCTCGATGGCGGTTTTACCGTCGTATGCCGTAATGGCTTCGTATTGATCTTTCGGGAGTTTGTGGGCCAGCAGCTTTACGTTTAAGGGATCATCGTCCACGACAAGTATGCTGTTTATTTGACTCATGAAGTCTCCTTGAACCGACCGCTCTATTGATCTTCAGGATGATAATATTTTTCGACTTTTTCGCGAAACTCACGCGTATTGATCGGTTTCGTAATATAACCATCGCAGCCCGCTTCTTGCGCTTTTTCCTCATCCCCTTGCATGGCAAATGCTGTCAGCGCGATTACCGGGATGTCCTTTAGATCTGCGTCTTTTTTAATCAATCGGGTGGCTGTCAAACCGTCCATTCCCGGTAGCTGAAGATCCATCAGAATCAAATCCGGGTGATGCTCACGCGCCAAATGAATCCCTTTTTCAGCATCCGATGCCTCTAGGACGTTAAACTTACTGAATTGGAGTAACGTTCTTACCAGCTTTAGATTTAATTCATCGTCTTCGACCACTAATACTGTTTTATCTTCCACAATCGACCCCTTTTACTCAATCGGATATATCGGTATTACAAATCGAAAGGTACTGCCCCTGTTTAACCCTTCGCTTTCAACCCATATTTTACCACCATGGAGTTCAACCAACTTTCTTGTAAGAGACAAACCCAGACCGGTTCCCTGAAACCGCCGACTGGCTGAACTATCTACCTGCTCGAATGCATCGAAGATACGACCTTGATCTTCCGTCGCAATACCGATCCCGCTATCGGTAACTGATACCTCAAGGCAATCGTCGATATTTTCCCCAACCGTGGGATCATTTTTTGCAACCTCTTCGAATATTTTAATCTCCTTTGAATCTTCCCACCGCTTTCCGCTACGAACAACACCGGCGACGGTTCGGGCACTTAAAACAACTTCTCCGCCTTCAGGCGTAAATTTTGCGGCATTGGACAAAAGATTGTAGATAATCTGCTTCGTTTTCCGCTCGTCCACTCGAATCATTTCAGGGATTCCGTCAATAGCAGTATTCAATTTGATACCGTGTTTAAGGGCTTTTTCTTTCACCATCGTCAAACTATTATTCAAGAGGCTTGATAGACTGACCTCCGAGAGTTCAAGTTCTAGTTTTCCCGCTTCCACCTTGGAAAGATCAAGAATATCGTTTATAAGCGACAGCAGATGCTTGCTGCTGTGAAGCACGTCCGTCAGATATTCACGCTGGTCAGCGTTTAGCTCGCCAAAATGATTGTCTACCACCAATTCGGTGAATCCGATAATATGGTTCAATGGCGTTCTCAGCTCATGACTCATATTCGCCAAAAACTCGCTCTTTGCCCGGTTTGCGTCTTCCGCCGCCTCTTTTTTGACGCGTTCCTGAGCCGCAGTGGTTTCCACCAACTCCTGAACGTTTTTCTTCAGCTCGGACTTCATAAACACAAAGGACTCGGCCAAACGGCCGACTTCATCCTTAAATTTATTGGGAAGCTCATCGATCGGAGAAATCTCTTCTTCGGCAGTCGTAAGGTCGATCGTGGGAAGCTCTTTTGCATAGGTCGCCAGCATCTTCAGCGGACGAGAGGTTCTTGTGACCAGCAAAAAGGCAAGTCCAAGGCTGCCGATAAAAATCATGGTAATGATAATACTCTGGCGGGTGACCAACGCCTTTGCCGGCGCCTGAATTTCCGTAACAGGAACCGCCACAACGATGTACCAGTCAAATGCCTTAAAATAGGTTACATTCGCTTCGATTTCCTGGGACCCCTTTGAGCCAAACTCGACGTATCGAATGGACGTCTCTTTACTTTTTACGGCTTGCATTAGATCTTCCAGAAGGAGATTTCCCGTCGATTTGTTGCGCATCTTGCTAAAATCTTCGTCGACTTTTATTTGGGGAGGAACGATCATGGTTCCCTTGCCATCGAATAAAAACGCATGTCCTGTTTTACCGATTCGAATTTTTGCAAACGTTTTTTTGAGAACCTTTATGATATTCTGAAGTTTTTTCTTACTTTCGGCTTCTATCTCATCAAAGTCAATAACGGCACATATCGTCCAATTCCATTTTTTGAATGGTATAAAGTATCCCAATTTTTTTCCGCCGGTATCGGTTTTGAAACCTTTCCAAGAAAATACAGCGGATTGACCGATATCCTTTAAACTCTTAACGTCCATAACCTTTGAAATATACCGGCCTTTCATATCCTTTAGCGACGCCAGAGATGTTCCTGTTATTTGCGGATTCGGATGCGCCATGACCGTCGCATCCGGGTCAAAGACGAACACATATCCCCTTTGGAATCGAACGGTTTTAACCCATTCGAGAGAGCGTTTTTGAGAGACCTCACGGGTAAGTTTCCCTTCGTTTACTAGCTGTAAGTTTTCCTCAAAAACAGAAGAACAAATATCGGCAATGCTTTTCAACCGTCGGTTTAAGCTCATAATCATGTCGAACTTATCAGCGAGCAGCTTATTGTATCCCCCTTGGATATTTAGCTCTACCAACTCCAAAACGTTGAATGCTAACGATTCTTCGGTAATGAGCATCGCTTGCCCGACATCCCGATAGGTAAAAAACACGATGACGATAGCGGTGATTCCCATGATCAGGGTAATGAAGAATAAAATCTTTCCCTTAAGAGAACGAAACATTGCACGCCTCTCCTACTGATTTATTCTTACCGTATTTAGAAAAATTATAAGCCATAAAAGGATCGCCCATTACCGTTCATCAACCCGATCGTTTTATCAATTCGATCATCGTATCAATTCGATCGTCGTATCAATTCGATCGTCGATCGGGGTCGATCATCAATCCGGGGTTGTTGTCGATTTTACCTATCCGATGCTGCAAAATCTGCAATAATTGAGCCAAATAAACCTCACTGATGGCTTGTGGTAAACAACATAAACCAACTGCATTGGATTAACTATCGGCATAACACCAGATTTCTTGATATTAAATAAACACGTCTAAACGATCATGCGTTAGATCACATACGATCTCGCCAAATCCTTGACAGATCCGGTTGATTTCCACCGTATATTCTGCAGGCCGGTTCGATGTAGCAGACAGATCTTGTGAGAATATTTCGAAAAGATGTTAAATTTTTTTCTTAAAAATCCGATAAAAGGCCTGTTAATAAAATTCAAACGCGCCGCTACTAGTTAGTGCCCATCCAGAAATGGCTGATTTTCGCAATATCGGCGTTGGGCTCCGAATTTTAATCCTCAAAATACTCAATGTATTCCTGTGGCTAAAATTCTCGCCCGCCTTGATCTTGCAAAAATTCTCTCATCTTTGGACGGACACTAGTAAAAGCCGAAGAGACACGCCCACTATGAAAAAGGTATCCTTTTCTAAATTCACATCCTACGGGAATAATTTCGTGATCGTAGATGAAACACACGGTCAACAACTTACGGAAGATGAAAAATCAAATTTCGCCTGCCAAGTCACCAATGTTAATTTCGGTATTGGTGCAGACGGCGTACTCTTTTTACAACCCTGTCGGCCTGACACCATGAATGAAATAAACCAAACGCGGCATTATTGGGAAAAAATTCCCACTTTTCCCCATGTAGATATTACGTTTCGGCTATTTGAGCCAAACGGTGTGGAATCATTTAGCTGTGGAAACGGTTTGATGTGTGTGGCAAATTATCTGTACCTCCAATACAATATCGTTTCCACACGAATTCTAACACAGATTCCGACGATCCAACCCAAAGCAATTACCATTGGAACAAATCTTCAGACGGAAACAAATTGGGCGAACATGGGGTGTCCGAAGCGTGTTCCCAGGGGCATCGCCGATCTTACGAATACGACATCTCTAAATGAGGGTATTGACATTTTAGACGATGTCACGATTAATTTCCGCACACACGATCTCCATCCTTTCTCCAATGAGACGTCGTTGAATCTCGCGGGTTATCTTGTATTTGCGGGCGAGCCCCATTTGGTCATTTTTCCTGAATTCGGGTTTTCAATCGACGAACTTAAAAACGTAATGTTTGTCTCTTCGCTTGAAGGGTTTGATACAAAGGGAGAAAGTGAGCGTCGAATTACGTTCGGTTCATGGTTAATACACCACATCGGAACGTACCTTAACCAACGGTGTACACAGTTATTTTCAATTGGAATCAACGTCGATTTTGCACAAATTCCTTATGATGGCGATGGGGTGGAATACCGTTGTTATGAAAGAGGTATCAACAAAGAGACGTTGGCCTGCGGAACCGGCGCTTTGGCAGTGGCTTTTGTTGCCCGCCACTTAAACTTAATCAAAGAAAAACAGATCAATGTGCGGCCCCATCGATCGCGCTGGTACGACCCTGAGGCTCACATTCAAGTAAAAGAAGATAACAACCGTTGGTTCATATCGGGAAAACCAACGATGTTGCTCGAAGGAAATTTTTTACTGAAAACGTCCTTATCCCGTCAGATAGCGGCGGTGGTCGTTAAAAACCTGAATCACGAACAACGAATTCAACCACCAGAGGACATTAATTATCATCCCGCGCTTGTGCACTAATAGATACGTGTTGCCGCATTACGATGTGAATATAAAAAATTTTTTAATCACAATATAATTTAGTTACAAAAAAAAATTATGGGGATTTAACGATGAGAAAAGAAAACATGGAAGATTTAGAACCAACACAGAATAAGAAA
>JAHEHB010000613.1 GCA_024644775.1 Deltaproteobacteria bacterium | reverse complement strand
CGCTCAGCCTTGTGGATATGCTGTCGGCCTTCTCTTTTTCCGCTATTCGGACCGTAACGCCATCTATGCTCGAAATGGTCTGTTACGGACTTATTGCTTGGACAATCGTAAAGATTGGAATGGCCCATAATGCAGCAGCAATTTCAGTGCGAAGAGGCACCGGAGAGCGATTTTCAGGGATAATGGTTAACGGTCACAACATCAGACGGCTTTGGATCGTTTTGGTGGTTCTACTGACAGCACTTTCGGCGGATGTGGGCTTTTGGATGTATCAAAGATTCTGGCGGCAGGATCTGCGCGCCACCGTTTTCGACGTGGGGCAGGGGAGTGCCGTATTGTTGGAATTACCCGGAGGGGCTTGCATGCTGATCGACGGCGGCGGTTATTCGGACAACGCGGTCTTCGACGTCGGTGCGCGAGTAATCGCCCCGTTCTTGTGGCGCAACAAAATAAGAACCGTTGAGACGGTTGTATTGACCCACCCCAACAGTGACCACCTCAATGGATTGTTGTTTATTGCAGAAAACTTCAATGTCCAGACGGTCCTGACCAATGGGGATGAGGGCAATACTTCAGGTTTTCGACATTTCCTGCGAATTTTAGAGGAGAAAGGCATCGGTTACCCCGTTTACGACCAGGTTGATCGCACTTTTTACAGAAATGGCGTGCGATTCGAGATCCTCCATCCGCCACTTGATTTTCAAAAACGCAAAAGCGTGGATCGCTGGCGCAACCTCAACAATAATTCACTTGTGATCAGGGTCACTCACGGCAAGATTTCTTTCATGTTTCCCGGCGATATCACCGCCAAAGCCGAAGAAGAACTCGTAACGTCTGCCGGCGAAGGATTGAAAAGCACGGTACTAATTATCCCCCATCACGGCAGTGCCTCATCGAGCACTCCCGGTTTTGTTCGGGCGGTTCAGCCTTTGATCGGCATCATATCCGCCGGGTGGCAGAACCGTTATAAATTCCCTCATCCGGAGGTGATCGATCGTTACCGCCAGCAGCAAACCCGCCTCATACGCACCGATACGGACGGTGCTATTTCCTTGACTTCTGATGGTCGAAGGCTTTCCATTTGCACGGTGGCCAACGGATGCGATTGAGATCTGTTCTGCCTAACTTATTAAAATAGTGGATTTTATTCTTAAAATCGGGTAAAATTTTGTATGGGTTGATATCGTGGTTGCTTAAAACCCGTTCCTTTATTCGAACGAATAATTTTACAACCACGTATGGCACACTTTCGTATGACGGAATGTATTGTTGCAAAGCGGTATCCATAAACGATCGATATCAATCGAGGTGGAACCGGTGCAGGATCAATTGAATAGACACAGGAGCATCGCCAGGCACATTATCGATGGCACCATTACCATTGATTCTGTCTCTGAGTTTCGGAGCATGTTGCTGGTTTTTCCAGAGAATCCGGCCCTACACGCTGCTTTTGCCGATCTGCTGCTCCAAAAAAAATCACAACGCGCGGCGGCGATCGTTTATGGCAAGTCCGCAGAACTGTTTGTCAAAAATCACCAGATCGTCTCTGCTATCCTTGCAAAGATCATGCAGTGGCGCATCGCCCAACCTTCCCACGAGCAGGCCCGTGAATTCTATTCTGATATTAAACGCATCAATACCTATGCCTCCGACGTAAAAACATTTTTCCTCAGTTTGAGTTATGCTGAATTCATCGCGTTGACCAATCGCATCGCGCGGGTGCGCCTGCCGGCTCGATCCATGCTAAAGAAAATCGGTAACATCGAGAATGCGTTATACATTGTTGCCTCAGGTGCCCTTTGCGATACGATTTACCGTCCTCTGAAGCGCGGCGAGAAGACTCAAAATAAATTAACCGCCTACCTGAGTGAAAACGATGTTCTCGGGGATGTACTGCCTTTCGCTGAAGAAAAAATATCGCAATCCTTCACACAGACCATCTCCGGTGTCGAGTTGATGAAAATCTCAAAAAGCCGTTTGGCGGAGGTATGTGGCAAGTATCCGGGTATCGAACGGGCCTTGGTCAGCCTGGTTGAGAACCGGCGGAAACATGCTGAGACGACACCGGCGCGTGGTAACCGCAAAGGAGGGCGGCACCCCCTGCCGATAAAAATAAACCTGGAAGTATATCCTGACGGTGTCGATGACACACCGCTGGTACTGAAGGGCTACTCGAGGGATATATCCGTCGGTGGTGTGTGCGTTGTGGTGGATACGAAATATGCAAATATTTCGGAAACCCAAATTGCGTTGTTAAAGGCCGGCATCCAGGTGTGTATCCCGGGTGAAGCAATGACATTGAATGTTTCGGGAAGTGTTGTCTGGAGCAGAAACGTATCTTTTGAAGGACAACCAACGGTTGCTTTGGGGATCCGGTTCAAGGAAATGGCCCCGAAGTTGAGTGGAATGCTGATGGTCTTTGCCGACATGCTCAACAGCGGTTAACAAGAACAACCCGGAAACTTGTTCCAGAGCGTGTGGCAGCAGCTGTTGGAATACACCGGTGCTGCGCTGGCTTCATTCTTACAGGCTGCTGTAGTAAGTTTCCAAACGGTATTTTTCTT
>JAHEHB010000612.1:1578-2570 GCA_024644775.1 Deltaproteobacteria bacterium | reverse complement strand
CAACGACACCGGTAGAATGATTGATCCGTGTGGTTGTGCGAAATATAACCGGTTCGCCCAAAGTCTCAGAGAGCTCGAAGGCGTCGACAAGCATACTTTTTGCTTCCTGCACGGATGATGGCTCTAAAACAGGTAGCCCGGAGAGTTTCCCATAATAACGGTTGTCCTGCTCATTTTGGCTGGAAAACATGTACGGGTCATCGGCACTCACTAAAACCAAACCTGCTTTTACACCCACATACGCTAAAGTCATCAATGCATCTGCTGCAACATTAACCCCGACATGTTTCATTGCACATAGGCTGCGGACACCGGAATTGGCTGCAGCAGCTGCTACTTCTAAAGCAACCTTCTCATTTGTGCTGAATTGAAAATAAAGATCACTTTCTTGAGACACCAGAAATAAGTTATTCGATATCTCTGATGAAGGAGTTCCCGGATAAGTGCTTCCAACGCCAACACCTGCCTCTATTGCACCCCGGGCAATCGCTTCGTTGCCTAACATCATTAGCTTTTTGCCTGGTTCATTTGTCAATAATTTATGCATGGATTTCACCTTATATTTTTTACGGTACCATAATCGCTCTTTCCTGTATTTTACGGTTGTGGACCATATCAAAGACCTCGTTGATGTCAACAAGCGGATAACATTTGACAAATGGGCTTATCCGGACGTTGCCGGACAAAACCAACTCCAACACTGCCGGATAATATTCCGGTAAGCATCCCCAGTTTCCCCTCGCTGTGGCGTGAAATGCCATAAGGTTCGATAAACGGATATCCACGGTATCCATGGTAAAACCGACCACTGATAGATGGCTGCCGTAAGTTAGCAATCCAAAAGCCGTTTTTTGTCCGGCTGCTGTACCGGAGGTTTCATAGATTTTCCATTCGGTTCGACGACGCCCTTGCGCCTTCACGAATCGGGAGACTTCTTTTCGGAGTTCTTTGAATGGAATCTCTTTCGCGTTAAACGTCGCATCAACATAGGG
>JAHEHB010000612.1:0-1568 GCA_024644775.1 Deltaproteobacteria bacterium | reverse complement strand
CAAAGCCACCGACACCACCGACACCAATAAATACCGCGGTATCACGCTCAGAGAGACCTGAATCTACGATAGCCTGATACGGCGTTGTTAACGCATCGGCAATAACAGACAGTTCAGCAAGGGAAACATCCGACGGCCCGATCGGTCGGTTTTGACTGTCTACCGGCACCTCACATAAAGCGTGTGCCGGAACGATAATGTGTGTTGAAAAGCCCCCATGAATATCGTTTCCCGGCATTTTTTGCACGACACAGATGTTGCCCATATCCCGCAAACAGACATCGCAAGTCCCGCATGGCATCACAGCAGGAACAATAACCGCTTTTTTATCCCATGGCTCCGCCTCTTGGCCCGCGGCTTCAACAATCCCACTTATTTCATGGCCCAGTGTAAGCGGCAACTCAGATCGGGTTTGAACCCCTCCATAAAAAAACCCCAGGTCTGTGTGACAGACGCCGCATCCAGCGATCCGCAGGAGCACCTCGTCGTTTCCCGGTTCCGGAAGGGGTAAATCCACCCATTTCAACGGCTTGTTTGGCTCGACCATCTGCCAGGATGTCATGGTCATGATGTGTCTCCTTATTTTCGTATAAATCGTCTTGTACGTTTCCGGTGCTATTTTCATACATTCAGCACAACCAGGTTCCTCTTCCGGATTAATGGGCTCGAGATGTACGTTAAAACCAATTTCTTTTTACATTTCAACCATTTCCGTAAGACGGGGTTCATCGTATGTAGATTGCTTAACCCAACCCTCGGCGATCAACGCTTCTTCCCGCGACATTTTCTTCCCTCAGAATAAGTGAGCTAAAATTGATAAACTCGTATAAAGTCCTAAAACCGTCATGCCGTACGTGATCCCCGCAAAGAACGGGAACTTCGACCAGAATCCATAAATTATTGAATTTACTGGATTTCGGCTGCAGTTTATCCCGTATTTCATACGGGGCCGGAATGACGTAAAAACGTGTTTTTCGACTTTTTCGAAACCATCAAAATTAAGGTAATCTATCAACATTCGAAAATGGAAAATCGAAAATTCCTACTTTCCCTTGAATTCCGGCCGTTTTCGGCCAAGGGAGGAAAGTCCTTCCAGCGCATCGATGGTGGCAAAGATCTCAGGTAGTCTCGCAAGTTCAATTTCTATCGCGTCTGAAACGGATTTTCCGGATTGAACATCCATGATTCCATTTGCAATCTTTAGCGCTAGCGGCGCTTTGTGTCCAAGATATTTCAGCGTTTTTTCGGCCAGCGTAGGGTCAACGGCCTCCGGTACTTCCCCATTGAGCAGTTTCTCTGCATTGTGCGCTTCTAAAAGACGTCGAAATGTTTCAAATCGTTCCGGGATTTCGCGAGGTCCATACTTTTGCGGTTTGCCTTCAGAAATAAGTGTTTTGATGGTGGATTCCACCGTGGCCGGTGCAACAAGTTTTGTTATGATTCCAAGGTCTTTTGCATCCTTTGCACTCAGTGGTGCTCCGGTGAATACATAATACTTGGCCAGTTCCGTTCCCACGTGATTTGCCAGCCGAAACATGCCGCCGAGCCCCGGGTATATTCCTATTCCG
>JAHEHB010000611.1 GCA_024644775.1 Deltaproteobacteria bacterium | reverse complement strand
CGGTAAAAGCGGCAAAGAATCAACGTGTCGAAAAGGGTTAAGCGGTCTTCAAAATCCAAAAAAAGCTCGGCTTTGCCTTCAATTTGCTCCGGCGGGATCATGCCGCTGATTTCCGGTTTATAGAAAGTGGCTCTCAAGTGACACGCTCCGCGATCCGAGGTGGCATAACTCAAACCCATGCCCTTGAGAGAGCGCGGATCATATCCTGCCGGTTCCAGGCCCTTAACGTGAACGGCCTGGTCTTCCATTTGCCATTGCCGGGCTGCTGCCTTTATGCCGCCGGCCAGCACTTCGCCGATGTCTTCTCTGGCAGCGATTTTATGAAGCAAGTTAGCGATGGCATCGATATCGCCATAATCGATCGAGTAATCGATGCGGCCCTGTTTGGCGGCTTCAATCGTAAAGGCGCACAGGTTGCCGGCTGTAATTGTATCCATGCCCAGACGATCACAAATATCATTGAGATAGGCAATTTCTTCGATGCTGTTGATCAGACACAGTCCGCCAAAAGCATAAATGGTTTCATACTCCGGGCCCTCGATCTTAAGGCCGGCATGACGACCTTCCCGGATGGTGCTCATGCGTCCGCAGGCCATAAAACACTTTAGACAGGCGTGAGGTTTGACGTCGCATTTTGTATGCAGGGCGTCGGCGCTGATTTTCTCCCAATCTTCATAGACGCCTTCTGCCCAGTAGCGTGTCGGAAATGCACCAGCGTTGTTGATCAGTTTGACCATCATGGGCGTTCCCAGTGACTTATAGGCATTGGTCGCCGGGCTGTCTTTGGCCTCCGCGGCGAGATTCTTTGACAATTCGCGCACCGCTTTTTCATCATAAAAAGAGCGTTTCTGATTGCCCTGAAATAAAATAGCCTTCAGCTGCTTGGCGCCCATGACCGTACCCGCCCCGGTTCTTCCGGCCGAGCGCCAGTAATTGTTTTCAATGACCGCAAAGCAGACCTGTTTTTCGCCGGCAGGCCCGATAACCACCGCGCCTTTTTTGGAATACCCTTCGGCCGATTGGGCAAAGCGATCCATAACGGCATCCTCGGCAGCATAGGTCTCCATTCCCCAGATAACACCGGCGTCATGAAAATCGACACCTTCGGGATGAATCACCAGGATGGTGCGCTCGGCGCATTGTCCCTGGATGACAATGGCATCAAAGCCGGTGCTGTCGATGGCCTCGGGCACCTTGCCGCCGGAATACGACTCTGAATAAAACCCGGTCTGGGGTGACTTGGTAAAAACCCCATAGCGGCACGATCCCCAGGTGGTGCTTCCCCCGCTGGGCCCGGTCGCAAAAATTAAACAGTTTTCCGGGGACAACGGATCGACACCCGGGGGATTAAGGTTTGATAACAGATGGGCGCATAAACCCTTGCCGCCCAGCAGATTATTGGCGGCGTCTTCGTCGAGGGCCTCGATGGAAAAACGCTTTCGGCTTAAATCGATTTTTAATATGCGGTTGTAAAACCCGTGCATGTTTTCCCCCTGCGATTGGCGGCGTGTCATCACTGACCCGCCGCGGAATGGAATCCATTAAATGCCGATACCGAATTAAACGGCTTCGCAAATTAATCCTGCATGACGAGCTCTTTGACTTTCAAAACGCCATCCTGTGCATCCTCGGCATAGGCATCGGCTCCGATACGGGCTGCCCAGCGGGGCGTTACCGGAGCGCCACCAACGATGGTTTTAAAGCGATCCCTCAAACCGGCGCTTTTGAGCGCTTCTTCAATCTCTTTTTGCCGCGGCATGGTGGTCGTCAGCAGAGCGCTCGTACCGATAATGTCGGCATTCACATTTTGCGCTTCTTCGATGATCTTATCGGTCTCAACATCGCGACCGAGATCATGCACCGTAAACCCGTTGGCCCTCATCAATGAGACCACAATCGCCTTGCCGATATCGTGGACATCACCCTTGACCGTGGCAATGAGAACTGTCGTCTGCCTTTGCTGCTTTTCAGAGTCATCGGCGATAGCCTCGTTGACAATATCGGTGACCGTTTTCATGGCTGCGGCGGCTTTGATCAATTCCGGCAGAAACAATTGGCCGCGTCCGAACAAATCGCCTACGTGATTGATTCCGGGAATAAACCCTTCCTTCAATAGCTCAAGCGGATCGGTGCCCTCAGAAATGACTTTCTGGGTCAGTTTGGCCGCCTCTTCCTTGTTCTGCTGAAGAATCAACTGTTTGGCTTCCTCAATGATCTTTTCATCTAACATGAACCTATCTCCTCTACGCCTGTGATTTAATCTTAAATCCCAGCTTTGTTTTTAAAGCGGTTGACGCAATTGATATCGATATCCAAAACCTCGGCAATGCGGCACTTGGCTTCAATGCCCAGAGCATCGCCGGCCTGCGGTGAGATGACACCTAGTTTCAGATCCTGGCGGACTTCGGTCATAATGACCGGGTCGGCTATTTCGGCAACCGATAAACTTAACTTATTGGCGACATACTCTTTGGCTTCTTTAATTTTCATGCCGCGGGACATTTGCATGCGGGCGACCAGATCTCCGGAGGTCCGCATTCCGCCCATGCCCGAGGCGTGTGCGTGAGCAAGCG
>JAHEHB010000238.1 GCA_024644775.1 Deltaproteobacteria bacterium | reverse complement strand
TGCCGAATATCCGCGGCGCTATACTAACTGCAGTAATTATACGCGTCGTCTGGAACCTCTCTAAGATCGATCAACCGTTTCAACTTACCGGCGGAGGTCCCGGCTACGAGACCAGCGTGCTCAGTATACTTGTCTACCGATTCGCTTATTTGTCGGGGAATTTCGGGATGGCATTCACCGTCGGCATCTTTCTGGTTGCATTGACGACGATCCTGATTTTACCGTTTATAAAACGGTTTCAAGCACAAATGACTCAAAAACGTCGATAAAGAGGAAAGAAGATGGCGCTAGCTGAAGATCGTTCTTCTCCAGGACACAAAATACTTGGCTATCTTGGCCTGTTCTTCGTACTCGGGTTGGTGCTGATCCCTTATACTTATGTTGGTCTATCGGCCTTCAAATCCCCTATGGAGATGTTTGAGGTCAAATGGCTACCCGAGGAGTGGAGCCTGGAAGCCTGGCGGTATGTAATCTTCGATCTTCAATTTCACAAATACCTTTTTAATAGCTTCCTGGCAGGGCTTGGAGCAGCAGTCGTCGCACTAGTGGTTGCGGTACCGGGAGCCTATGTTTTTGGACGCAAGCAGTTTCGAGGTAAAGACGCCCTATTTTATGTTATCACCATGGCCATGCTCTTTCCCTTCATCCTGCTGGTTGTGCCGATGACGATTATCTGGATTAAGATTGGGCTTTACGACACTATGGTCGGGCTTTGGATCGCATACCAAGTATTCATCATACCATTCGGTATCTATATCCTGCGCGGTTTTTTCGCTGAACTGCCGGGTTCTCTCGAA
Organism: Deltaproteobacteria bacterium; assembly: GCA_024644775.1. The sequence continues at coordinate 7,512 of JAHEHB010000238.1, read as the reverse complement.
GAATGCGCCATGGTTTACGGCTGTACACAGTTTCAGGCATTTTTCCGGGTGATGCTCCCGCTCGCTAAACCGGTAATCGTATCGCTTCTTTTCCTATCTTTTCTCATTGGCTGGAGCGATTTTCTCTTCTCCAACATGCTCACCACTGGTCAAGGGCCCCGCACGGGTTCGGTGATCATTTATAACTCGGCAGTTGGTGGAGAACGTGTTGAGTGGGAGTTGATGATGGTAATGACGCTAATGGCCGGAATTCCTCCGGTGATTCTTTATATTTTAGCCCAGCGCCAGTTGATGAAAACCTTTTCTGTAAGAAAACTATAGGCATTTACTTTAGCAATTTCCGGTTTATTCAAGTGTACTTTCAACCTAAGAAGAAATATCGAAATCAAGGAACGGAAAATCGGTCATGACAACAGAAAGCTCCGGTATCAGTGTAAGAAATTTAATCAAAACATTTCAAAAAGGGGGAGTTACCGCCTGCAGTGACGTAAATCTGAATATTAAGGATGGGGAATTCATGGTTCTTTTAGGCCCGTCCGGCTGTGGTAAAACCACCACACTCCGCTGCATTGCAGGGCTCGAGAAACCGGACAACGAGGATGCCATATGGATTAAAGGAAGAAATATTACCCGTCTGGCGCCAAAAGATCGAAATCTCTCCTTTATCTTCCAAGATATCATTCTTTTTCCCCATTTAAATGTGAGGCGAAACATATCTTTTGGGTTGGATATGAGAAAATCCTTTAAAAAAGATGAAATCGACCGGCGTGTTCGGGAAGCGGCGGGACTGGTTAAGATGGAAGAGCTTCTCAACCGAAAACCGAATGAACTCTCCGGCGGACAAGCCCAGCGAGTCGCTTTGGCAAGAGCCATCGTCATGGAACCGGATGCCTTCCTTATGGATGAACCTCTGGCAAATCTGGATGCTTCGTTGCGAGTCGAAATGCGGACAGAAATCAAGCGTGTTCAGCGAAAACTTTCCACATCGACGATTTTTGTTACCCATGACCAAGAAGAGGCGCTCTCATTGGGGGATAAGATTGCGGTAATGAATAACGGTATCGTCCAGCAAGTTGGCACACCAAATGAAATCTACCACGAACCTGCGAATTTGTTTGTGGGAACGTTTATAGGTTCACCGCCGCTGAATTTGTACAATTGTTCGTTACAATCGGAGAATTCAACCCGCTATGTCGTATCAGAACTATTTCACCTTCCGTTACCTGAAACCATTGTTAAAAATTCCATTTCAAAAACTGAAAACATCACGTTAGGAATTCGTCCGGAATTTATCATTGTCGGTCCCAAGCAGGAAGGATCGTTTCCGGCCCAGGTGACTCTCATCGAGCCGCTTGGCAGCCGAACTCTCATATTCCTTGAAGCCGACGGGAAGGAAATCCAAGCAGTAAAACAGGGGGAGGCCGATGTAGAAGAAGGAGAAAATGTTCACGTCTCCCTTATTATGAGACGTGCCTTTTTGTTCGATCACCAAGGGAAACGTATTTAGGCACTTAGTGCCTTAAAACCGACAAAACTTTGTCGATTATTAAATGAGCTTCTGTTTTTTTGTAACAGAAACTGGAAACTTGAAACTGGATAAGAACGGATTGGATCTATTTGAAATTGAAAGAATACCTTTCCCAAGTTTCCCCGTTTTCAACGGGACAGGCAAGTGTCAAATTTCGCGTATCGCTCATTGAAAGAAAACGGCTACCCCGAAGGGGTCACTTCTTCCAAACGTTGTCTTGGAAGCAGCGTAGAAATGTATACCCTCTTAACAACACTTTCGCCAATGAAACCGCCCGGGAAGTTCCAAAGCTGGCAAATTGAAAAAATCAGTAGAAAGGAAGCGCAATGTATAAAAAAATATTAGTTCCATTGGATGGATCTGAACTCGCTGAACAAGTGATTCCCCATGTGGAAGCCCTCGTTCAGGGCGGTAGTGTTCAAGAAGTCATTTTTCTCCGTGTTATAGAATCCCCCATGAGATCATTTGGGGTCGATTACGTTATTACCGAGGAAGAAGAGCAAAAACTAAAGTCGCGCCGCACACAAGATGCGCAAGATTACCTCAAACAAATAACGGATCGATATCAATCCTTGGGGGTCACGTTATCGACAAACTTAGTGGAAGGCAGGGCCGATGAGCGTATCGTGGAATATGCAACCCAGGAGCATGCAGATATGATCGTCATGGCAACACACGGTCGCTCAGGCGTGAGCCGATGGCTGATGGGCAGTGTGGCGGATCGCGTGGTTCGTTGGTCCTGTATTCCGGTGCTGATTGTTCGACCTGAGGCATGTATACCTAAGGTTTAGAAATAAGGCGAAAGGTTAAAAGGTCAAAGGCTTGAATAAAACTAGAAGAAAGGGGTAATGATGTGATGGGACGATAAGGAATAATTTAAACTTTCTCTGTTATATAGAAAGCTCAAGTTGAGCAACGTCGGCTTTGAAGAGAATCCGATTTATTTTCTTTAAAATAGTTGCATAGTTCAGCGTATTTAAAAAACAGGAGATTTGACTATGAAAATGAATTCTCGTGAAAGGGTGTTGGCAGCGTTGAGAAGAGAAGAACCGGATCGTGTTCCCCACTGTGAACTGTTCGTTGATCCTCCCTTGGCGGGAAAACTGCTGGGACGGAAAATGGGTACCGGCGGAACAGGCGGCTCTGTCAAAACGAATCCGTATACAGCTGAAGAAGCAAAGGCCGTCGCCGAATTCCTGGGGCACGATAATATCGGTTTTGTTCTTAGAGCCCCGGATTATGCGAACGTCGGCATCGGCACCGATGGTCGGACTTTTATGCATGGCGGGCAAATAAAAACGGAGGCCGACCTGGAAAAAATTCAATTGCCAGATCCAACCAATGATGAATTTTACAGAGAAGCGGAAGCATTTGCCAAACAAAAAGGTGAGTATGCCTGCCACCTGGGAACACGCATCGGTATGTTTCAGACCATGCTGAGTGTGGGTCTGGACGATTTCGGAATTATGCTTTACGACAATCGTCCCCTGGTGGAAAAATTGCTCGATATCTATTTTGACTGGACGACGGTCTTTGCGGAACGTATTTGCCAGCTTGGTTTTGACCTGTTTGTCACCACAGACGATTTTGCATTCAAAACCGGGATGTTCTTTTCGCCACAGATATTTAAAGATCTTATGTATGACCGTTACAAACGGGTTTTAGAGAAAGTAACCATTCCATGGATTCTTCACAGCGACGGAAACATCATGGAGGCGGTTCCGATGCTCATCGAACTGGGCGTTGCCGGGGTTCACCCGAATGAAAAAGGCGCCATGGACCCAATAGACACCAAGAAAGCTTTCGGTGATCAGATATGCGTTTTGGGAAATGTTGATTTAAACTTGCTGGGAATGGGACCCCCGGAAAGAGTGGATGCTGAAGTAAAGGAACTTATCCGGACCGTAGGACCCGGCGGCGGTTATATTATCACCAGCGGAAATAGCCTCGCTTCTTATTTAATACCCGAAAATGTTATTGCAATGGCCGATGCCGTCCGCAAATACGGGGCGTATCCGATACAATTAGACTGATACATCTTAGCTTTTTTTCATTCACCACGAGCACGAAACAGCAAAGGAGGTAGATATGGAAAATCCTGCGAAAAATAAATTAAATCCAGGAGGAAAAAAACCTAAGGTTACTCGACGTGAATTTATTAAAACCACAGCGAGTGTAGCCGCAGGGACTAGTATGTTTTTGGGAGGCATTGCCCCTGCCATTGCCAAGCGTAAAATCCGGTTAAACTACTGGTCGAGAGACTACAATGAAAAGGAAGCGAAACAATATGCGGACGAATTCATGAAGATGCATCCAGAGTATGACATAAAAGTTGAAGGTCTGCCTTGGACCGGCATGTACGAGAAGGTCAACACATCGCTGATGGCCGGGAAATCCGCCGACCTTTTGAGCTGTGCTTTACAATGGATCGGCGCGTTCGGTGAATTAGGATTCCTGCATCCGCTCGATAAACAATGGGAACGGGATATCCCCAAAACAGATAGAGAGGATTATTTTCCAGCCGGTGTCAGCTATTGTACTTATAACGATAAACTCTACGGCACACCCTGGCGGGTCGATGGAAACATGTTGATCTGGAGTATCGATGCATTCAAGGAAGCCGGCCTGGACCCGGCAAAGGGGCCTGAAACGTGGGAAGATATTGTGGAATATGGTAAAAAACTGACAGTCTCTGATAGTTCCGGCAAGGTAACGCAGTACGGTGTTTGTTTGACCGGCAAACCCGCGGCCAACATCATGAATTGGTTCATGATTCCGCTTATCTGGTCATTGGGTGGCGATTTTACCGACGAAGCAGTGAAAAGAAGCAGAATGGATGAAAAGCCAGTCATTGAAGCCTTTAAGTATGGAGCGGAATTAAAAACCAAATACAAAATCGCCAATCCCCCTGCTTTCTCTTATGCGTGGTCGGATATTTCTCCGGTGCTGGCAAAGCGGGCCACAGCCATTCTTTTGGGGCATCAAGCCAATTTCAAAATCATCTGGAAAGTGACCCCGGGAATGAAACTTGCCGCTGCTCCATATCCTAAGGGCCCGGCCGGCCGTTTTTCACAAGCGAACGGATGGAGCCATGCCATTCCGACAACCGCCAATGTGGAAGACGTATGGCCGTTCCTTATGTATCTTCAAGATCCCATGAGACAGGCGGTGTTGACGGTGGGGGCTCCCGGAAGAAAAGCCGGACTGGCACACGAGAAATACGATGTATTCAAAAAGGATCCCTTGCTGAAGTATGCCGCCGGTTCCGGGGCGGATACGGCCAAGGCCGGGATCCTTGAAAAGCATGCTTTGGGACCCAAGATCTACGAGGAGATTGGGAGGGTTTTCGCCAAGGCGTGGGAAGGCAAAATATCGCCGGAGGATGCCGCCCTCGAAGCGCACAAAAGAGTCAATGAGATCATAAAGTCTGTCTAATCATCCCTATCCTCTCCCGCTCCACAAAACTGATCCTCCCCGTGAAGTGGGAGGGATAGGTTGAACGCTAATCTTCTTTGATCGGAAAATCTTAAGGAACATTCAACGGATGAAAACGCTGATCAACCGAAGATCTTTGGAGCCTATTCTCTATATCTTTCCGGCCGTTCTCTTTCTCCTGTCGATCATGATTTATCCCATGATCTACCTGCTCAATCTCAGTATTCGCAAGGCCTCATTTTTGAGGCCGCCCATGCCCTATAACGGCATCGATAATTTTCTAGCGGTAATATCATCTGATCAGTTTCTTAACAGTCTTTTCAACACGTTGACTTGGACGGCAGGCAGCCTTGTGCTGACGGCGATCCTGGGGTTGATTACGGCATTGGTGTTCAATGAAGATTTCAAAGGCCGCAATTTCTTCCGTGTAATCATTCTCCTTCCCTGGATCTTTCCTTATGTGGCAGCGGCGATCATGTGGAGATTTCTTTTGACCCACCCGTTTGGCCATTTCAATACATGGCTCACCAATATCGGAATAATAAGTGGCGACGCAGGCGTTCTTGGCTCTAGTGACACCGCTATGATTTTTGCGATTCTGGTCAATGCTTGGAAACATTTTCCCTTCATCATGCTTATGCTGCTGTCTGGTCTGCAAGGTATACCTAAAGAGCTTTATGATGCTGCCGAAGTCGATGGCGCCGGATACTTCCAACAGCTGATGTATGTAACGCTTCCGATGCTGAGACCTGTTTTATTTATCAGTCTGCTGATTTTCATTATCTGGTCCATTAATGCCTTCAGCATTGTCTACCTTCTGACTGGCGGCGGTCCCGGAGATGCCACGGAAATCATTACCTTGTTCATCTATCGACTATCTTTTATCGGATTTGATTTTGGACTGGCTGCAGCAGCCAGTATTATTCTTTTTGGAATAGGACTCGCCTTTAGCATCGCGTATGTATACACCATGAGAGAGGAATTGCAATGATATCCGGGCTACCAAAATATGCGAAGATTCGAAGATTAATTGTCATATACGGCCTTCTAACCGTCGTACTGGCTTTTACACTCCCACCCTTGATCATCCCCTTTTTCACCTCATTTAAGACGATGAGCGACGTCTATGCATTGCCTCCAAAGCTGCTCCCTACCCCATTCACCGTTAAAAGCTATGTTTACTCTCTGGTTGAAAGAGGTTTTCTTGAAAATTTGTACAACAGTTCGATAGTGGCAACAGCGGTAACCATTCTAACAATTGTCGCCGCTTTACCATCGGGGTATGGTTTGGCGCGGTTCAACTTTCTGGGACGTCGACTTTTGGCGCTTTCTGTTCTGTTAGCCTACCTGCTGCCGGCGGTGGCACTGCTCGTTCCATTTTTTGTTATCTTTAAATACGCCGGTTTATTGGATACGTATACTGGAATAATCATTGCCCATCTTGTATTCACCGTCCCCTTCGGTATCTGGTTTATGCGCGGGTATCTCACCTATATCCCCTGGGAGCTTGAAGAAGCTGCCAGAATAGACGGTTGTTCGAGAATAGGGGCTGTTGTTCGGGTTATATTTCCACTTCTGAAGCCCGCTATACTCGCCATAGGATTTTTCGCATTCATCACATCCTGGCAGGAATTTGTCTATGCACTGATATTCTCAGGAATCAATACGGCGACAGCACCGGTTGTTTTGGCCTCTTTTGTTCAAGAAGCCTATGTTGATTGGGGGGGATTGGCAGCATCGACCATGATGTTTTCGGCTCCGGTTGCTGGTATCTTTATCCTTTTCCAGCGCTATCTAATATCAGGCCTAATGGGGGGTGCCGTAAAACGGTAAAGGCATCTCGATCTGAAGATAGGTGTCTCCTTTACCGCTTTCTCAAGCGGGCGCGATTTAGCCGGCACACTCAATAAACGGGATGGCAAGCTCCTCTGCTAAAGATTGAAGCTGTCCAAGCGTAACACTATCGATGGGAATTCCATCTGCCAATCGACGCACACGCTCTCTCCCTGCCCTCTCTCCAGGAACGGTGACTTCAGAGAAATTCTCGATACATTGCGCGCTTTTCACGTATGCTACAAACGCGTCCACCCGCGCTTGAAATTCATCAGGAGGTGTAAACATGGCGATATCTATCGCCATAAATGCCTGTGAGTATGCCGTTGCCCAGGGTTGACCTTTTCCCTCCTCGGTTAGCACCCCACCGAACTTTCCGCCAGCTAAAATACCCGTCATGATATCGATCATAAGGGAGAGACCCGCACCCTTATGTTGACCCATCGGGAGGATATGTTTGCTCTTGATGATCTCTTCAGGATCATCGGTGGAGTTCCCTTGACTGTCCAACCCCCAACCGAACGGCGCTTTTCGGCCTTCACGATGGTACATGACGATCTTACCCCAGGCAGCCTGAGACATGGCCATATCAAGAACCACCGGATCTCCGGAAGCTCTCGGGGCACCAATGCAAAATGGGTTGTTGCCAAGCCGGGCTTGCTTCGCCCCCCATGGCGGCATATTCGACTCTGTATTGGTAAAACAGATCCCGATAC
>JAHEHB010000237.1 GCA_024644775.1 Deltaproteobacteria bacterium | reverse complement strand
ATTGTCATTCATACCTTTGGCGCCGACATGAAATGGCACCCTCATATTCATCTGATCGTCACAGCCGGTGGCCTCAGTCTCGACGGCAACCGCTGGATTGCGACAGATCCCAAATTTCTTATGCATCACGGAGGACTAAAGAAGCGATGGAAGTATCAGGTCACCACCCGAATGAAGAAAGCCCATCGTGAAAGACAATGGCGTTTTCCAAAATCTAAAGACTTTTTTAAACAATATCCTCTTTTTGCTGCTATGATCAACAAGCTATGGAAAATAACTTGGTTCGCTTACATTGGCGCTTCCCTTCTCGATCCCCGTTTCAGTATCCAATATATCGGACGTTACACCAAAAGAGCGGTTATGGCCGAGTATAGAATCATTTACTATGATGGCAAGATTATCCGCTTTAGCTATAAAGATGATGCCGATACAAATATTCAGACTTCATGGGCCGAACGTCAGACTGAATATATAGGCATCAATCCGTTGCAATGTCCTAACTGTGACAAGCCGCTAACATTTGTAGGCTCCTTGTTCGGAAACTGGAGCAAACTCCAATATCTTTTTGTTAAAGCAGGCAAAGACTCTACCATTGCTGCTGCTTTATTACGACCAGGATAACAGATATGTACAACCCTTTTAAACGCATCCGATGCCAATGCACATTTTGCGGTCATCTCTGGCGTATTCCACGACACCGTATTTTGCGCTTTGAGAAGTTTTTCGACATCAAAAAAGGACAACCTTTTGTTTGGGAATGCCATGATTGCCACGAAGGGGTAGTTATCCCTGGCATCTATATCAACATTCATGGAAAAACTGTAAAAATTGATCCCAAAAGCCTTGATCCAAGCACTGAAGTTATGCGTTTTTGACCATGATTCCATCATTCCATGTAGACGGCATAAAACCAGTGTCGTTAAAAGCTTCATGATTTCAATATATTATAGAAATTCCGAGACATTAAATTAAGCATTCAACAACCTGGGATTGCACAGATTAGAAGCAAATATCCAGCCTGGAAACATGAGCTCCATCGGCTTGGTAAGGAGTTTGGGTTTTAAAAAAGAAGGATTTAGAGACACGATCGGTCGATCATAACACCTTTGCCATCAAGGGAATGGCTACAAAAGTCCCTATGGAGCTGCCGAGGTTGGTGAACACCACCACTAAAAGAATTCGCGTCACCTTATTTTTCCAAAACCCCCTTGCCGACAGGATATCCTCGGGAAGCGATTCCAAGTCTTTCACTTTGGGTTTTCTTGAAAAAGCCTCCACCAGCCCGGATACCCACCCGGCTGCGATCATCGGATTTAAAGACGTTAACGGGGCTGCGAGAACGGATGATACAATCGTCAGAGGATGGGCCATGGCGATCAAAGCGCCAAGGCCTGCAAGGATGCCGTTGGCCATTATCCACCAAGTGATCATGTGTTTTCCAGTGCTCGATCCACCGCGGTAAAATCCGAATATTATCAACGCAATAATAAACAGTGGAATCATCCATTTAATGAGACCGGTTGCTTTTCGCTTCGGTGGAAGTTGTTCCAGGTTGCGGGTGTCGATGTTTTCAGACCAATATTTTTTAATACCCGGCACATGCCCGGCTCCGGCAACAGCAACAATCTTTTTGCCGGGTGCGGATCTGATTTTATCGGTAAGGTACTGATCTCGCTCATCGATGAGTATCGATCGCAACACCGGCATGGATTTTCCCACTTCGGATAGGAGCGATTCAAGCACATCGGTTTCTTTCATTTTTTCAATATCTGCTTCCTCAATGTCGTCAATCTCTCCTAACGATACGATCATACTAAACAGGAGCTTTAATTTGCTCCACATTCCCATTTTTCGCCAGACTCTTGAAAGCGTCACCCGAATGTCTCTGTCTGCCAGACAAATTTCAGCGCCAATTCTCTCAGCACTGTCAATGGCCTGAATCATTTCTTCTCCGGGCTTGATATCCAACTTCTTGGCGATCCGTTTTTGAAACGATGCCAAAAGAAGGTTTGAAAGAAGGAGAAATGCTTTTTTTTCTTTTATGACTTTGATGATGTCCATCTGCTGCCAACGGTCTTTTTGTCGGATGGATTGGTAACGAGATTCGCACAGTTCAACGCATACCGTCTCCGGTTTTTCTTCTTCTATAACCGATTTGACAAGTCTGGCGCTTTCCTTCGATACGTGGGCAGTACCCAACAGGATGATCTCTTTGTCCTCGTGGAAAAGGCGGTTTATCTGATTCGCATAGCTTTCTTGCATGGTATCACAATCCTCTTTATTCGCCTCGCTTATTTAGTGTATTTACCGTGTCAATGCAAGGTGAAAGTAATTATTCTCCTTTTCACCATGTCATCCGTCAGGCATCTACAATATCTTGTAGTTTTTTTCTTGACATACCATATATATTGTTATATGAGAGGACATGTTTTTAGAAAAACATAACCATTTATAGATTGTATGAAAACGAGGTGAACAAAAATGGCGAAAATGACAGTTGAACGGTTGCACGAGTTGTTTGACGAAAACCCGGACAAAGAGATACTGTCATGGCAGGGAACCTGCCATGATTGTGGTTCAGATATGGAGATTACGGCCGCTCCAAAAGAAGACGGGATTCATATAAACGGGGGAGGTGTTTACGAAACCGATCCCGGCAAGTTTTTCCTTAAATGCGGCGATTGTTTTGATGAAGATTCAATTTTGAAAAACTTTCAATCCTGTGAAGTATATAGCCGGGTTGTTGGCTATTTGCGCCCGGTAGCGCAATGGAACGATGCAAAACAGGAGGAGTTTAAAGATCGAAAACTATTCAATGCCAACTTGCCGGCATAAGATAAGGACCGGCAATATATTGTGACGCTGTGTAAAATTTCATTTGTCTCCCTGGCTCGAACCACGGAGGGCACCGAGAATCGGCATATTACGCTTTGGGCGGTCTTTATTTTTCTCTAATTGCCGCCTCCCAATTAGAGAAAAACCAAACCATCTCGGTGCCCTCTTTGGCTCGTTTTTTTGCTTGGGCTTGATGAATTCTGCTTTTTACGAATTCATCTTGATTGAACCAACCAGAAAACTATCCTTTTAGCTGAAGCAGCTCAAATGTAACGTTTTCCGGCCCATCAAAAAACGCAATCCGCATGTTTTCGATATCTTTCGGTGGTACGGAAAATTGATATCCTTTTTCCGTCAATTCATTATATTTTGTGTCGATATCGTCCACCTCGATACCCATGTGATGATAACCGTAGGCTTTAGCGGCGGGAGTTTCGAGTAATTTTTCGTTTTCCTGCGGAACCCGAAGATTAATAGTTGTCCCATCCAGGTCGAGGGAAGCACCGTCCGCACCGCCGAATTTTTTCATGGCGATCAATGTCACTCCGAAGTTTTCGGTAAAAAATTCAATCATTTGTTTCAAATCTTGACAAACCAGATGAATGTGATTCAATCGGTAAGGCATGGGCAGTCTCCTTTCTTTTACAAGCGTTGAGTTGTTTCTTAATTGTCATCCTTGGTCAGATTTCATCCTTGATCAGATTTCATCCTTGATCAGATTTCATCCTTGATCTGGGCCAACCGTTGGGCAGCTTTCTTTTTGGACTCAAGATCGCTTTCCCTAAAGATTGTGAGCCGATGGGCTGCCGGTGAACCGCCGCCATGAATATCTGAAATCGTATCGGCACTCTCCATGGCAAGCTTTTCCACCAGCCGAAACATCTTGATTCGTTTTTCCGAAGGAATATCGGTTGCTCCTTTGAGGTATTTCTGCAGTAACGGACCAATCTCCGGATTATGGAAGTCCTTGTCCGATGGCAAGTCGGCCACAAATCCGCCAGCCACATCGATCATCAGCCGTGTCGCTTCCGCCATCTCCCTTCCTTCATGGATCTTGGAGGCGTTTGCCAGCACGGGATCTATGAAAAAGATTCCCGATGGTTCCTGTTTACCTTCATAAGAGGCAGCCAGACTGCAGCCATAAAGCGTTTCCGCCCGGTGAATCATATCCACGATCTTTTCTTTTACGTGACTGACCTTGCCGGTGCCGTTGTATTCCATCATGCAGAGTGCCGCACCTGCCATACAGTCTATTTTTCCGGATTTACATCCGCCATGACTTTGACGATGGAATGCAGAAAACCGCATCACCAGTTCGGCTGCATACTCAACTTCTCCGCATAAAAATACCCGCTCCCAGGGGACAAATACATCATTGTAGATCACGGTCGGTGCATATTTAGAATATCGTGGATTACCGCAATCACACCCATCCAGCTCACGGGTATCGAGACTGGATCGACCCACCACATGAATCACCCCTTCGGCGTCTGCGGGTACGGCAAATGCCACGGCAAATTCTTCTTCGCCTTTTTTCAAGGCTCGGGTGGGCAGTACAATCAATTCATGGGAAGACAGTGATCCGGTTTGATGGGCTTTCGCACCTCGAACGACAATGCCGTCATCTCGTTTTTCTACCACATGCAGATAAACGTCCTTGTCCGGCTGATCCTTGGGAGAGAGCGATCGGTCACCTTTTACATCGGTCACGGATGCATTGCCGGTAAAATCGTTTTTCTGCATATATTTTATAAATTCAATGATACGGTCATAGTATTTCGTGCCGTATTTCTGATCGACGTCATAACCCACGATGGCAAGAGAACACATACAGTCCATGCCGGTACATCGTTGGTGGCAGGTTCCCACATAGTTCCCAAGCGCCCGATTGATTTTTACCCGACAAACCAGATCTTCAATGGACGCAGGGGGAAGATTGAATCGGTTGACCGGCTCATCAATCCAGGGACTGTGTGTGATCATGATATCGCGATATTCAGGCAATTCAGCCAGTTCGTAAGTTGCGCCGGTGGCCTCTATTCCTGATCGAAGTCTGGGATTGTCAACCACTTCGGTAATCTTTTCCCCAAACATATAGGTTTTGGGACTTAGTTGACGTAGGGATTCGATGTATTCGCTTTTTGTCATTACACCCATGACGTTTCCTCCTAAATAAATATCTCAAAAATTCTAAACTGATTAAAAATACATACTAAGTATGATAAACTCGTAAAAAGTCCCAAAACCATCATGCCGGATCAAGTCCGGCATGACGTTTTTGGGACTTTTTACGAGTTTATCAAGCGTTGATCTGCTTCACTTCTTTGTAGCCGATATCGAATGCATTCAGATTTAATTCTTCTTTGCCCTTTGGGACGCCTTCTGAAATGGCTGTTTCAAACGCCTGTCGGCTCACAACACCGGTTACCTTACACAGGGCGCCGAGCATGATCATGTTGCAGACGATGGGAGCTTGAAAACGACTGCGGGCCAGTGAGGTTGCTTGAATTCCGTACGCTTTCTCTATTTTATCGGGTACCGAAGGAATCAGATCACTATCAAAGATCAAAACCCCTTCCGTTTTTAGAACCGTCGCGAATCGATTGATGGAATCCTGAGCTTGGGCAACCAGAATGTCCGGGCGGGTCACTCGGGGAAAGACGACCGGTTCATCTGAAACAACAATCCATGTAGCCGCAAATCCGCCACGAAGCTCGGCGGAATATGCCTGAGTTTGAACCGCGTATTTCTTGTCGTATGTCACAGCGGCAGTGCCGAGAATCACACCGGCAAGAATCGATCCCTGGCCGCCAACCCCTGCGATGGTTAATTCTTGGCGTGGCATGTTTCCTCTTGTACTTCTTCCTCTTTCGTCATTTGTTTGCTGAGCTCCAACCATTGGCTGGATAGCTCTACTTTTTCTTTATCCACAAATTCCCCAACGGTAATTTTTCCTTGAAGCGCATCTTCGTCCATTTTAGCGGCTTTATCAATCCGCACACTGTTTGCTTTAAAATATTCAAGAATATCAACTGCTTTCCCAATTTTACTTGCACGGCCGAACTGTACCGGGCACTGGCTTACGGCTTCAATGAGCGCAAACCCCTTTTTTTGGATACCCTTTTTAATGGATCGAGTCAATTGTCGGGGATGGTAGGTGGTCCAACGGGCTACATAAGGAGCACCAGCCGCCGTAATCGTCTCAGAGATGTTAAACGGGTGTTCCATGGTTCCGTATGGGCTGGTAATTGTTGTTAATCCAATGGGGGTTGTGGGCGCGGCCTGACCGCCGGTCATACCATATATTCCGTTATTTACGAGTACAACGGTGATGTCGATATTTCTTCGGGCGGCATGTAGCAAATGATTGCCGCCAATGGCGGTCAAATCCCCATCGCCGCTGGCAACCATCACATGGCTTTCCGGACGGCCGAGTTTGACCCCTGTGGCAAAGGCCACGGGCCGGCCATGGGTGGTGTGAAGGGTGTCGGCGGCAAAAAGCGGGCTTGGAATCCATGCGGAGCAGCCGATTCCGGATACAAAAACAAAATCATCTAGATTCAACCCGAGTTCATCGATAGACCGAAGAATCGCCTGGGCAATAATACCGTTTCCACAGCCCGGGCAAGTGGTGGTCCGTTTCACATGGGGTCGGGTGTATTTTCGCAAAGGATGTTCCGTCAGGCTCATGAACCTATCTCCTTTAAAATATCTTCCGGGTCATGAATCTGACCAAGAATTTTAGGACCTAAAAACTCAACCGGGCAGAAGCTTGCAGCCGATGCTTTGATATATGGAAAAAGCTGTCCGGTATTGTTTTCCAAAACGATCATCTTTTTGGCGGCGTTGGCTGCCGCTTCGATTTCTTTTTCTGCCAAAGGCCAGATGGTTTTTAACTGAAGGGTACCGACATTCAAACCGTTTTCTCGCGCCAGCATGGCCGCGGCTTTTGCAGATCGAGAAACCGCGCCATATGATGCTAAAATGATATCACCATCGCTGTAATCCGCCGCCACTTCAACGATATCGTCGCTGTGTTTGAGAATTTTTTCGATGGGTTTTGTGATGAAATTGTGCATCACCGCCGGGTCGCTTAAATTGCGCATCCCATGTTCGTTGTGACAGGAACTGGTGACATGGGCCTTAAATCCGTGCCCAAACACCGGCATCGGCGCCACATTCGGATCTTGAAAGTCCTGGCGGCCCAAGGGATCTGTGCCGGGTTCAGGAAGTTTTCGGGAAACCAGCAGCAGGCTGGAAGGGTCGGGGATGACCACCTGTTCTCGCATGTGACCGATAAACGCATCCGGCATTACAAAAACCGGTACCCGGTAGGTTTCTGCCAGGTTAAAGGCACGGACGGTCATATCGAACATATCTTGAGGACTACCCGGACTGAGTGCAACGATCTGGTAATCGCCGTGGGAACCCCGGGCAACTTGAATCACGTCTCCGGCAAGACCCACCGAAGGAACCCCGGTGGAAGGGCCTAAGCGCTGAACATCCACTATAACCAGAGGTGTTTCCGTCGCAACGGCAAATCCGATATTCTCCTGCATTAGGCTGATACCCGGGCCGGAGGTGGCGGTCATCGATTTCGCGCCCGACCAGGATGCACCGATGGCCGCACAGACGGCACTGATTTCATCTTCTGTCTGCAAAAACCCACCACCGACGGGAGGCAGCAAAACCGCCAACCGATTTACAATTTCACTGGCGGGTGTGATGGGATAACCGGCAACAAATGTGCATCCGGCAGCAACCGCGCCCTCTGCAAGCGCAAAATTTCCCATCATAAAGTGGGTTCCGGGTGGTAATCGGCTATCTTTACTCATTGTTAACTTTCTCTTTCTTTTTTTCGACGACAATGGCCATATCCGGACAAGATATCATGCAGTTCAAACAGACCGTGCATTCATCTTCCCGTGCCACCTGGGGCGGTACATAACCGAATTCGTTCATTTCGTCCGACGGTTCATACACATCTTTGGGACAGACATAAATGCAGATCCCACAATCTTCTACGCCTTTGCAGGTATTTTTAAAAACAGTAATTCCAGACATGCTTCAAATCCAAAAAGTAGAATCCAGTAAGTCACGAAGCTTACTGCAAATTGAATATTTTACCAAATTTTATGTGAAGATACCACCGCTTTTTATTGGCACGATCCCTCGTTGTAATAGAAATGCATCCTAAAAAAGCGCGCCCCCCCCATCTTTCCGGAACAGATGAATCTTTTCCATGTTGATTTCAAGCGCGATATCCTCATTCAGCGTTACCGTGATGTTGGGATTGATAATGGCGGTCATGTTGTGATCTCCGGCGGTAATATCCAGATAGGTCTCCTTACCCAACGTCTCAATGACATTTACATGGGCCTGAAAACCTTCCGTCTTCCCCCAGGACTTGTCATCACCCGCACCGGCGCCGGCGGTGGTAATATCCTCCGGGCGTACCCCGAATACGAATTCCTTCTCACCGGC
>JAHEHB010000610.1 GCA_024644775.1 Deltaproteobacteria bacterium | reverse complement strand
CCGGCAAACCTAGCCGGCATACAAAACCTCAAAGAATACATGGCTGCCGAGATCGGTGTTGACGATGGAGAAATGATTGTTGAAAGCAAGGGCTTGCATCTTTACGGGTATGCTGAAGATTTGGCCAAGCTGCGATGTCTTCGAAATTAGGGGATTGCTTTATCCGTGCCAATCTAAAAATAGGCAAGGTGGTCATTAATGGACAGGCACGAATTAAAACTCAATATTTTTTGGCGTTCGTGGAAAGGGGATAACATCACGAATATTGCTTATTCCGGTAATCATCATGATCAAACGCTCAAAGCCCATGCCAAAGCCACTATGGGGTGCACTGCCGAATTGACGCGATTCAAGATACCACCAGTACTCTTCGTTTGAAAAGCCAAGTTTCGCCATACGGTCGGCAAGTGTATCCAGGCGTTCTTCACGCTGGCTTCCGCCGATGATTTCACCGATCCCTGGAACCAATACATCCATGGAAGCGACGGTAAGGTTGTCCGTGTTCATACGCATGTAGAAGGGTTTGATGGTTTCGGGGAAATCATACACAATTATCGGCTTTTTAAAGTGTTGCTCTGTTAGAAAGCGTTCATGTTCAGATTGAAGATCGGTGCCATAGGCGATGGGGAATTCGAATTTTGACTGATTTTTTTCGAGTATCTTTATGGCATTTACATATGGAACCCGTTCAAAGGGTGAATTTAAAACGGTGTCCAAGGTTGTTAAGAGTTGCTTGTCCACAAAGCGCGCAAAAAGCATCAAATCATCCATACAATGATCCATGGCATAAGCAACTAAAAATCTAATCATTTCCTCTGCCAGTTGCATACAACCCTTTAAATCACAAAAGGCCATTTCCGGTTCAATCATCCAAAATTCGGCGGCGTGGCGGCGAGTGTTTGAGTTTTCCGCCCGAAATGTGGGACCGAAGGTATAGACATCTCCCAACGCAAGGGCCATCATTTCAGCTTCCAATTGGCCCGATACGGTTAGGTTGGCCGGGCGGCCAAAAAAATCGTCTCCGGATGATTTTCCATCATGATGCAAGGTGGTCACGCGAAACATTTCGCCGGCACCTTCACAATCGGACCCGGTCAAAATTGGGGTATGAACCAAATGAAATTCTTTTTCATGGAAAAATTGATGAACTGCAAAAGCCAACTGTGATCGTATTCGAAATGCGGCACCATATTTATTGGTGCGCGGGCGAATATGGGCAATGGTTCGCAAAAATTCATCACCATGCCTTTTTTTCTGCAGAGGATAGGTTTCTGGACTATAACCCAGAATGGTAATATTCCTGGCCTGGATTTCGAAAGTCTGTTCCTGTCCCTTTGAGTCAACGAGGCCACCGGTTACCGCAACAGCGGAACCCGTGGTCAGCCTTCGAATATCATCGTAGTTGTCCAGGCTATCGTCGGCTATTACCTGGATGTTGGCTAGGCAGGAACCGTCATTGACCTCAAGAAAAGAGAAGGTTTTTGCATTTCGCCTGGTACGAACCCACCCTTTGATTACCACCAGTTCTTCAGGTCTCTGATTTTTTAACAAAGTAACGATTTTTTTCCTTTGCATGACAACTCTCTGAAGTATACGGTTCTGTTTTCGCATACTGGGCATTGGTTGTTATTCGGTGCAAGCTGGACCCCAGCGCCAGTTTTGCCTTGCGTTGATGACCAAAGTCTGACATTGAAAACGTTTTTGTTTGCTCTGCACAAACCTATTATTTGGTTTTCAGGCAACCCACTGAATGTAACATGACCATGTCAACGGTTCAAGATATCCTATCTCAAGTCGAAAAACCAAGCCGCTACCTTGGTACCGAGATAAATACGATCCGAAAATCCAGCAGCACCATCAAATTAAGCATGGCATTGGCCTTTCCTGATTTATACGAAATTGGAACTTCCCATTTTGGCCTTCAAATTCTGTATAATATTCTCAACCAAAGAGACCAAATTGCAGCCGAACGGGTTTTTGCCCCGGCCCGCGATATGGAGACACAACTCAGGGATCAAAAGTTGCCATTATCCACATTGGAATCCGGCCGTTCGTTGGCAACCTTTGATATTATCGGTTTCAGCCTGCTCTATGAATTAAATTATACCAACGTGCTAAATATGCTCGATTTGACGGGCATTCCTCTCTACGCGGACCAACGCTCGGCGTCCCACCCACTTGTGATCGCCGGCGGGCCATGTGTGTGTAATCCGGAACCCATGGCACCTTTTTTTGATGCCATGCTGTTTGGCGATGGCGAAGAATCGATACTTCAATTGGCCGACATATGGTTGGAATGGAAAAAATCCCGTAATACGCATAAAAAAGACCTGCTAAAGCAATGGGCTCAATTGAAGGGGATTTATGTTCCTCAATTTTACCGGGCTGATTATGATGACAATGGGTTTCAACGGCTGACGCCTATTGCTGCTGCTGCAAACCATGTCCAACGATCTATTGTCGCTGATTTAGAGAGGACGGAATTTCCCGAAGATCCCATTGTTCCCTTTGGACGCCCTGTCCATGACCGGCTGCGACTGGAAATCTCAAGGGGCTGCACCCGCGGTTGCCGCTTTT
>JAHEHB010000609.1 GCA_024644775.1 Deltaproteobacteria bacterium | reverse complement strand
GAATAGTTTATGTGCTGATTGTAGATAAAATAGGCATTATCTCCGTTTATTCTGTTTCGTACCATATTGGCCATATAGCCAAGTGCCAGAATATCATTGGAATTATAGAGCCTTACCCCGTCGTCGCAGGACAAGCGTTCACCGGCCTCTACTTTTTCAAATATGTCGCCCAGTCCTGCACTTTCAATAAAATTTTTCATGATAAAAAAAAGGCCGGGGATAGGACCCGGCCATTATCCTGCTGACTTAGTAATTTATGATCTCGAACACTCTACTTTCAATCTAGAAAAAACTTTAACTTATCACGCCTGCTGGAATGGCGGAGACGATTCAAGGCCTTCTTTTCAATCTGCCTGATACGCTCACGGGAAACATTAAACCGCTTACCAATCTCTTCCAGTGTATATTCGGCCTTCTCCCCTATGCCAAAACGCAAACGGATAATTTTTTCCTCACGTTCACTGAGGGTGGAAAGGATTTCCTCAACCCGGCCGGAAAGTTCACGATTCTGCACGGCCTCGTAAGGAGATTGCGACTCCTGGTTTTCCAGAAAATCACCCAGGGTGGAATCATCATCACCAACCGGAGTCTCAAGGGAAATGGGTTCTCTTGAGGCCTCGAGGATAGCGAGGATCTTATCCATGGGCAGGTCTGTATTTTTCGATATTTCGAGGGGTGTCGGTTCCCTTCCCAACTCTTTATAAAGAGCGTAAAAAGCTTTAAAAAACTGGCTCCGCAGTTCCAGAAAATGAACGGGGAGCCTGATGGTTCTTGTCTTATCGAGAATCGCGCGGGTAATCGCCTGACGAATCCACCACGAGGCGTAGGTGGAAAATTTATTCCCTTTTGTATAGTCAAAGCGAAAAACTGCACGCATGAGGCCAAGGTTCCCTTCCTGAATAAGATCTGCAAGGGTCAATCCCTGATGCATATACCGTTTGGCAATGGAAACCACAAGCCGCAGGTTTGCACGAATCATACAATCCTTTGCAACTTCAATGGATCGTGAGTAGGCCTCCAGCTTAGTCTGTAATTCGAGCAGTTCCCGAATATCAGCATATTTTTTTGCAGCGCTGCTTACACTGTAGCGCATGAAATTGAGTTGCTGCTTTTTAGGCTTGAGGGTGGGATCCCTTTTTTCCCATAATGCGATACGGGTACAAAGAAGTTCCAGGTCTTTTACACCTGATTTGTCACTCCTGATGGCTAGGATAATGGACTCAAACCCCTGGCGGATAGTCTTTGAATATTTTGCTTCTTCTTCAGGAGTTAAAAGATCAAAGCGCCCCATTTCCCGAAGATAGGTAGTGGTGGTCTCTTCTCCATCATGGGGTTCATCCGCCTGTAATCCCGAGGCAGAACTCTCACTATCATCGTCTAAAGTGGAATCTTTTTCCGGGCTCCACACTTCCCCGGACAGGGTCCTTTTTTCACCATTTTTCCCTTCCTGAGTGACAATTTCAATTTTATTGTCACCAAGGAAATTAAAAACTTTTTCTATGGCAGCAGGATCTTTTATTTCATCAGGAAGGAGTTTGTTCAGTTCCGTGAAACTGATACATCCATCTGTCTTTCCAGCTTTAAGGAGATCTTCTTTAAGTTCGGTCAGCACCTGGAGGTTGCTCCTTTACTTAACTTAAATATGTCAATACAACTATTCTGGGTTAGTATAACCTTCCAGAATGTCGCAAATATTTTTACCTGTGAGACGAGAACAGTGTTGCACCATAAAAAAAAATGGCGGCCCAAACGCTGCCCCCAGACACATACCTTCTCGAACAGTATATGATAAAACACATTATGACAAAATGCAATATTTATCGTTCTGCGGCCCAAGCCAAAACTTTTGCACCGCCGATTCTACGATGATTGCCAAGCTATGAAGCAGGTGATAAAGTAATGAGTATCTTGAATAATCAGATACCTGGTTCGAGTTTGAGGAATGTAAAAAAATAGAGAGCACCCTCAAAGGGGTGTAGACTTCACATATAAATGACATCGGACCTTTTTTTATTTTTCTCGTGACGCAGGAGGCAGGACAGGTAACAATTTTCCTTAGTGGCCTGAATAGATACCTGTTCCAGTAATTTTACCACAACACACTCATCATGACAGAGCAGTTAAACAAACGGTCAAGCGGCATTCTTGCCCATATCTCCTCTTTGCCCTCACCCCATGGTATTGGCGACATAGGACATTCCGCCTATAGGTTTATTGATTTTTTAACAAACTCCGGCCAAACCCTCTGGCAATTCCTGCCCACTGGACCGACCAACCCTGTCTTTGACAACTCCCCGTACATGAGTTCATCCGCCTTTGCCGGCTCTCCCCTTCTTCTTTCACTGAATCTTCTTGTTGAAAATGGTCTCCTGGATGAGCAGTATCTGAAAACAGCAGGTTTCTCGGAATATCAGACCGATTACAAAAAGGTGGCTGCTTTTAAGACCAATGGCCTGGAGCAGGCATTTAAACGGTTTGACAAAACCGATCCCGCATTTCAACAGTATAAAAAAACAACGCATTGGTTGCGTGACTATACCCTTTTCATGGCTCTTAAGGAGGAGTACCAGCAACAGGGCTG
>JAHEHB010000020.1 GCA_024644775.1 Deltaproteobacteria bacterium | reverse complement strand
TTCCTTAAGCTACCTGATTTACTTAAAAAACTCTGTGTCCCTATGAACTCTGTGAAAAGCTTCTCAATTTATTGATAGAGATCATGTTGATTACCGATACCGCAAATTCCATAGATCATTTAACAGGGCAGGCTATATCCAAATTCCAATGATAATAAGACGCTTTGATGGTTAAGGAATTCCAAGTTCGGCAACGAATTCTTTGGATGACAACACCCGCAAAAGAGGATAAAGCGGATTCCGGCGATAATTGTCCACGGTGTTTTCATGAATCGTTTCAGAGTAGGATGCCGTACAATCTTCAAGAAGAACCGCTTTGAAATCGTGACAAATGGCATCCATAGCGGTGCTCAATACACAAATATGCGTTGCAATTCCCGCAACGGCACAAAGGGTTACGCTTTTTTCCGTTAACCAGTTTTCGAGACCTGTATTAAAAAAAGCAGAAAATCTTGGTTTCGGCAGCCAATAATCTTTTTCGCTGCGATCCAATTCGTCAATCACTTCGGCACCTTTGGTTCCGGCCAGTGAGTGTGGTTTCAGACGGCTTTTAAAAATAAAGTCCTGTTCGTGAAACGCATCGGTTGAAAAAACGATGGGCCATCCATTGGTCCTAAATCTTCTTGTCAGGTTGTTGATGGGATCAAAGGTCAACCTGGCCAGTGAGGCAATTGGATAGTTTTTACTTTCATCAAAGGTGTCTTTTACCATATCGATAATGATCAACGCGGGTATTTCGTTGTCCTGATTTACCATGTTTATCCCCTTGCCCGACGATTTTAAAGAATCGTCGGTACGGTTACAATTGTAATGAGATTAACTAATCCAAGTAACGGGAAATCTGATGAAACAAATCGGTTTCGATCATCTCCTCGGTTATTTGGTCTTTTGGATAGTCTCCATGGATTTTGGCCTCGATGGCAACCCTGTTTTCGGAAATCCGAATGTCAACGGAAACGTTAATAACCGGTCGCCGATCTTCACCAGGACTTGGTGTCAGTCCGCACTCGCATTCATCCACCACAACCCGCATGGGACTGATTGCGGTGGATATTATTCCCATTTTTTCGTCAAGTTGCTGAATTTGATACGCATTCAAAACCATTATTTTTTTTGCGGTGTTAAACAGGTCTGTTTTTGACGCGGTAAGTACGCGACCGTTCTCTGTTTCATGTTCGGATGTGCGTATTTCTGCAAATGTGTATCCGGTAGAGAGCCAGATTAGAGTAATGATAGCAACAAAACCCTTTGTTTTAATATCCATAATATAAAATTTACAATAGCTGGAGTAGGGTTACAAGCAAATATTATGGCGAAATAGATCTGCCCACGCCTCTTTTTGATAACAAATTGCGTCTTATTTCGCTTCATATCGGTTTCGGCTTGACACAGAATCGTCCAATTTGGCATAGCATAAACAAAACAATTTATCAGCAAAGGAGTTAAACGGTGGACATCTGGATGACCCTAAGAAAGGCGGTTACCTTATACCCGAATAAAATTGCAGTGGTGGATGGAGAGCAAAATTTTACCTATTCTCAAATTGGAGACCGTGTAGAGGCATTGGCGCGATTTTTCCAATCCCAGGGAATCAAACCCAAAGATCGCATATCCATTCTCGAAGTAAACTCTCATGCTTTTCTTGAAGCATACTATGCAGCGGCCGGTGTCGGGGCGATCCTCAATCCGTTGAATTACCGGCTTTCACCTGGAGAACTCGCATTTATTTTGCAGGATGCAGGCTCAAAGTGGTTGATTGCCAATGCTGATTTTGCATCCCAGGTGCAAAAGACCTTTGCCCAAGAAACCGCTATAGAGGGAATTCTCTGGATCGGCAATCCCCCTTCCCCATCCATGGAGTGTTCCACCCAAATGTATGAACAGGTGCTTCAATCTCACGCCGGCCCTTTTGAGCCGGAACCCGTATCGGAGGATGATGTCGCGCATCTTTATTATACAAGCGGCACCACTGGAAAACCAAAAGGCGTGATGCTCACTCATAAAAACGTATGTCTTCATGCCTTGGGCACCGTGGCAGAGCTGCGACTGGACAACACCGACGTGTGGGGTCATATTGCAACCATGTTTCACCTTGCAGATGCCTGGGCCACGTTTGCCATCACCTGGGTCGGGGGCCGCCATGTGATGGTCGCTAAATTTGAACCTGAGATCGTGATGGCCGCCATTGAGAAAGAACAAATTACCGTGAGCAACCTGATTCCCACCATGCTCAATCTGATGATCAAGCATCCGAAGGTAACATCTTATGATTTTTCGAGCTTTCGTGTCATTCTAAGCGGAGGAGCACCCATAGCTCCTGAATTGGTGCGGAGCATTATTGAAACATTCGGTTGCGATTACATACAGACTTATGGCATGACAGAAACCAGTCCCTATCTCACATTAAGCCTTTTAAAAGACCACCTCCGGGATCTGCCGGAATCAGAACAACTGTGGTACAAATCCAAGACCGGCCGGCCGTTTATTACGGTTGATCTCAAAGTGGTGGATAACAATGGTGTCCCTGTGGCAGCCGACGATCAACAAGTGGGAGAAATATGGGTCCGAGGCGATACCATTACACCGGGATACTGGAATCGTCCGGAAGAGACCCAAAAAGCTTTTTATGAGGGATGGCTGCGTACCGGCGATCTGGCTGTGATGGATAAAGAAGGTTATGTTAATATTGTCGACCGAAAAAAGGATATGATTATCAGCGGCGGTGAGAATATTTACTCTATTGAAGTGGAAAACGTTCTCTACATGAATTCGAAGATTTTGGAAGCCGCTGTCTTTGGCACCCCCGATGAAAAATGGGGAGAGGCCGTTACGGCTGCAGTGGTGTTAAAATCTAAAGAAATTGCAACAGAAGCTGAGATTATCGACTTCTGCAAGCAGCACCAGGCCTCTTATAAGGCCCCCAAATCGGTGGTTTTTCTAAAAGAACTTCCCAAAACAGGGTCTGGTAAAATCACAAAAAAGGCGCTTCGGGACCAATATCGGTCTTAAATTATCGATGGGAGAAAAGATGAAAAAAACAGCAGACATTGTCATTATCGGTGGCGGCATTATCGGTGTAAGCATCGCTTATTATCTTGGAAAGATGGGAGCAAAAAATGTCGTTTTGTTGGAGAAAGACCACATCTGTGAGGGGTCGACGGCACTCTGTGCCGGTGGAATTCGACGACAATATACCACTGATATCGCGATGCAGTTTGCGAAAAAATCCTTTGAAGTATTTCAGAACTTTAAAGATGAATTCGACGTGGATCCCCAGTTTCATCCAGTGGGATATTTATTTCTTGCCACAAGTCCGGAGGAATTGGATATATTTAAACAAAATGTAGCATTCCAAAATAAATATGATGTACCCTCCCAAATTTTAACCCGAGAAGAGATTGAGAAGCACTGGCCATACCTAAATACCGAAGATGTTTTTGGTGGGGCCTTTTGTAACACAGATGGCTACGCAAGCCCCCATGAAATCACCCATGCCATTGCCAAAAAAGCCAGAAACTCAGGCATCGACATTCATGAAGAAACCGAGGTCAAAAACATTGAAGTAAAAAACGGCCGGGTTGTATCGGTAACAGCCGGGGGAAATCGGGTGGAAACCCCATTCGTTGTAAACGCGGCAGGCCCTTACGCAGAAAATGTTGGTAAGTTTGCCGGTATAGATATTCCGGTGAAACCGATTCGCAGACAGCTTTTTATTACAGACCCTTTTGATCGGCTCCCGGAAGCGGTCCCTCTCACGATCGATCATAAGCAAAACTTTTATTTCCGCCGAGAAGGAAAGACGGTGCTGCTATCGGGCCCCCAGGATGAAACACCCAGTTTCAACTTGAATACCGATTTTGATTCCATGGTGGAGACGGCTGAAAAGGCCATGTATCGGGTACCGGTTTTTGAGAATACGAACATCGCACGGGGATGGGGTGGCCTTTACGAAATATCACCCGACAACAATGCCATTTTAGGGAATGTTCCAGAGGTTGAAGGGCTGATCTTGGCTAACGGATTCAGTGGTCATGGGTTTCAACATGGCCCGGCGGCCGGCATGGTGATTGCCGAACTTATCTTAAACGGTCGGGCAGAAACCATTGATATTGAAAAACTATCTTACGAGCGCTTCAAGCGAGGAGAGCTCGTCAAGGAATCACTCACCGCGTTTCACGATTAAAAAAGGAAGGATATGGGTATGAGTGCACGGGGCGGCAAAAATATCTATGGGTATTCCATCGGGATTTTAATGCTGGAAACTCAATTTCCAAGAATACCCGGGGATATGGGAAATGCAACCACTTGGGATTTTCCGGTTTTGTACAAGATTGTTAAAACAGCGACACCGGATGCCGTGGTTAAAAAAGGCGATCAGCGGTTGTTGGATCCTTTTATTAAGGCTGCACAATCGTTGGAACGAGAAGGGGTTCGGGCGATAACAACAAACTGCGGATTCCTTGCCATGTTCCACAAAGAAATGGCATCAGCTGTAAATGTCCCGGTTTTCACCTCCAGCCTCATGCAGGTGCCGATGGTATATTACATGCTAAAACCATCCGAAAAGGTAGGGATCGTCACAATTCATGCAAAGTCTTTGACCCAGAAGCATCTTTCATCGGTGGGAGTCGATACGGTCCCGCATGTTATTATGGGCACCGAAAACCTGGAAGAGTTTTCGCGAGCCATCCTCAACGATAAACTCAGCCTCGATGTTGAAAAATCAAAAACCGAACTGGTTAAGGTATCCAATCAAATGATGTTAGAATATCCGGAAGTGGGTGCCATTGTGCTAGAGTGCACCAATATGACGCCCTACGCTGCGGATATACAAGAAGAAATCGGGCTTCCGATATTCGACATTTATACACTTGTCACTATGGTCTATCACGCAGTGGTCAGAAAGCGGTTTAGCGGGATAATGTAAATTCAATTCAACATTCAAGTTGGGGCATAACCCCTTGCTTAGAAAGGAAAAATGATATGGCTGCAAAAATTATTGTTCCGGACGACTATCCTGTCGCTATCTCAGGCACTGAAGCCGGTGCAAAACTTCTGACACTCGGCGAAGCAAAGATTTATAATGATAAGGCGGAAACGCAAGATGGCCTCATCGAACGAATCAAAGACGCTCAAGTCGCCGTAAACATCCGTGCCTACAGCAAATTCAACAACGACGTGCTCGCCGCCTGCCCCCATCTTCGGATGATTTCCATCTGGGGTACCGGAACCGACAATGTGGATCTAAATGCTGCAAAAAACCTGGGAATTACCGTTACCAACACGCCTGGAGCCAATGCGTTATCTGTGGCCGAGCATACCATCGCCCTTTTACTTGCCTTGGCCCGTCAGATTCCCCATTTAGATCACGGTACCCGCGCAGGGCAATGGCCCCGGGTTGAGATGGTTCAACTCAGTGGCAAAGTACTGGGCGTTTTAGGGCTTGGCGCCATCGGAAGACATGTGACCCGAATGGCAAAGGGGCTGGGCATGAAAGTCATCGCATGGACCGGTCGTCCCTCCCCGGAACGGGCGGAAGAAAGCGGCGTTTCGTTTGTATCGAAAGAAGAACTTCTAAAAACCTCGGATATCGTAAGCCTTCATCTCGGCTTGAACGATGAAACCAGTGGTTTTCTCAAGAAAGAAGATTTTGATCTCATGAAACCCACCGCCCTTTTTGCAAATACGGCCAGGGCAGGCCTCATTGAACCCGGTGCATTATTGGGAGCACTCCAATCGAATAAAATTGCCGGTGCCGCACTAGATGCATACGACCAGGAACCGCTTCCTGCAACCGATCCGTTAACTACACTGCCCAATGTTGTATTGACCCCCCACAATGCGGGAACAACCCCGGAGGCAACCAGCACGGGGCTCATGATGACGGTAGAAAATGTGGAGGATTTCCTGGCCGATAAGGGAGTTAATCCGGCCTACGTGGTGATTGAGGGAAGTCGTTAACAGTCTTTTTTCTTGACAATTATAAAAAAACTTCAGCAATAAGACGTTATCCTTTTCGAAGCGTATTTTTTTAACATTGTATACTCAAAACAGGCGTTCGGGTATAAAACAGAGGCCTTACTGAACCAGTCCCATAGTAGAGGATATCCGTCGGTGATGAAAGTACTGTTCCGAGCAATCGATCGACTCAATGACGCCGCCTCAATTATTATGCTGGGTACGACCATTGTTGTCATATTTCTGGCAATCCTTTCTCGTTATGTGTTCAAAAACCCCATTCCATGGACGGAAGAAGTGGGTCGATTCGCCTTTATCTGGCTTGTTTTTTTGGGGATATCCATTGCTGAAAGAAGAGAGTCCCATTTCAAAATCACCTTTTTCATATTAAAAGCACCGACACACATTCAAAAAGGTGTTTGGATTTTCAGTGAAATCATCATTTTTCTGGCGTTGCTCCTGTTACTTAAAGAAGGGATTCAATTCGCTCGCATGGGCTCCCGGGCAATTTCCGCAGTCATGGAGCTACGCCTTGATTTTATTTATATTGCGCTGCCACTCGCTGTGTTCCTTACTTTAGTGAATCGAATCAGGAATGTGATCGTAAAAATGCAATCCGATAACCAAGACTACTACTGTTAAAAAGGAAACCTAACGATGCTCACCGCCGCGGTTCTGCTCATCATATTTTTTGGGCTGATGATAATAGGCGTTCCCATCGGTTATTCAATGCTCATTACGGCAACCGTGACCCTAAAATTCATTCACACGGAGATTCCCACGATCATAATTCCTCAAAGGATTTTCGGCGGAGTCAATAATTACATTCTGTTGTGCATCCCTTTTTTCATGCTGGCCGGTGAATTAATGAGCATTACCCCTCTTTTCGACCGATTGCTCAAATGTGCCAATGCAATTGTGGGTCATATCAGAGGTGGGCTTAGCCATGTGAATATCGTCGTAAGCATGTTTTTTGCGGGAATCACGGGCGCTGCCGCTGCCGATACTTCCGCGGTCGGAAGTTTGCTTATCCCGGCCATGGTAGAACAAAAATATTCCAGAGGGTATGCAACCGCAGTCACGGTGGTATCATCCACCATCGGTGTGATTATACCACCCTCGGGCCTTATGATCGTGGCGGCTTTAGCTACAGCCAATTCTGTGGCGGTGCTCTTTCTGGGAGGTATTATTCCGGGAATTCTAGCGGGTCTCGCACAGCTGGTGGTCAGCCTCATTTATGGAAAACTAAAGGGCTTTCCTGCGGCCAGAAAAATGTCATGGCGAGAACGAATAACGATATTCAGAGACGGATTGCCGGGGCTGGGTATTCCGATTATTATTATGGGGGGAATTTTAGGCGGTATCGTTACACCCACAGAAGCAGCGAATGTTTCGGTTATTTACGCCCTTGTGGTGGGCCCGCCGCTCATGCGCAAATTTCCTTCGTTAATCCTGCTCTATGAGCGCGCGCTGGTTATCATCAGCCGTGTGTCGGCCGTAATGCTCTGTGTCGGAACGGCCATGGTACTCGGGTGGATCTTTGCCATCGCTGAAGTGCCTGATGCGGTGGGTGCCTGGATTACGTCCATCACCACCAATGCGATCTTGATCAATGCCGGCATGTTGGCAACCTATATCGTTGTTGGAACATTTCTAGACCCAATTCCGGCAATACTTATCTTTACGCCGATTTTTCAACCTCTTGCCGAAACAATCGGCATATCGAGTGTTCATTTTACCGTAACCATGGTGTTCGGCTTGGCAATCGGATTGGCAACACCGCCTGTTGGTTCTTGTCTGTTTATCGGATCGGCCATCAGTGGCATCGGAGTGGAGAAATTCACAAAAGAGCTGATCCCGTTTGTGGCCTCGATGATTGTCATTTTGTTTCTCATTGCCTACGTTCCTTGGCTCGTCACATACATACCCGAAATTACACTGGGCCCATAAGCCCATTTCGGTAAAACTGTGGCGTAAATGGACCGATAGGGTAGGAATTTACTAACTCAAACACAAAAGGAGGTAAGGTATGAATCGGAAAGTCGGAAAATCTATTTGTCTAATTTGTTTGGTTATATTGGGTCTGTTTCTTGTTTTCAGTGCCAATGCATTGGCTGTTACCCTTAAATTGGGCACCAGTCAGCCGCCTAAGGGTGGATTTCTGGGAGATACGCCCAAAATTTTTGCTCAAGAGGTGGAAAAGCTTACCAATGGAGACGTTAAAGTGAAAGTCTTCCACTCAGGCGCTCTGAGTTCCAATGAAAGGGAACTGGCTGAAATGGCCCAGAGCGGAGCAACAGACTTTTCCATCAGCGCAACTACTTACATTCTTGGCTGGGTACCACAGGCGAAGGTATTTGATCTGCCGTATCTTTATCAAGGTGCCGGTCATTTCAAAAAGGTGGTTCAAGGTGAAGTGGGTCAGTTCCTCGCAAAGCAGGTTGAGGATGATGGTGTAAAAATCATTGGATATATCCTACCCGGCATCCGGAGCATCTTTAACAACGTCCGTTCCATTGGATCTGTCGAGGATTGTAAGGATCTCAAGATCCGAAGCATGCAGAGTCCGGTGTATATTGAGATGTTCAAAAATATGGGAATGCTTCCCACGCCCATGCCGTCATCTGAGTTGTATACATCCCTTCAGACGGGAGTGGTGGATGCCGGTGAAAACGATCCGGCCAGCGTCGTATCCTGGGGATGGATTGACGTGATCAAATACTACTCTCTCGACGAACATTCACTCTCCTGCAATGTCTTGATTATGAATAAAAAACGATTCGACAGCTTTTCACCAGACATCCAGAAGGCTATTTTACAAGCCGCTCGAAAAGCTGAAAACTACCAGCTCGACTATATCGTGGGTGCGTGGGCTGAGAGCATGAAAAAGATTAAGGCCAAAGGTGTAAAAGTAAACGAGATTAAGGATAAATCCGGATTCCAGAAGGCCGTTTCTCCTATTGTGGATAAGTACGATAAGGAAATCGGGCACAATTTAGTGGATAAAGTCCGCGCTGCTGCGAAATAAACGAACGTAGAATCAATTATATCGCCTTGTCTCCTTCCTGAATCCCTCCCCGCCCGGGAGAGAAGCTAGATGGCTGGGAGACGATGAGGCCTCAATCCCTCCCGCACGGCTGGGCTTTTTACTCGTTCCCATGCTCCTGCGTGGGAATGCATTCCTCGTTATGGGTTCCCACGCAGGAGCAAGGGAACCAGAAAAGGTCTTTGTTGTATCGGAGACTTTCTCAAAAGCGACACGGCTTCCTTGAAATAATAAAGGAAGCCGTTTTTTTATAGCAAACATATAAATACCAATCCGATCATATTTTAATAGACATGATCATCCGTTTTCCTTTTTACGTCAGTTTGAACTTTAGAGCGTCCTGTATTTTTTTGCCCCATATTTTTTCCCTATCCAGTTGAAAGATACCCAGGAATAAAAATGAAGAATTGAAAAATTAGAAATAACAAGTTAGAACGTCTAAAAAGCACCATATTTTTTCCGTGACCATCATACAATTTGGAACTCCCGGGAAAAGCCCGGAAGATATCGGCAGTCGAGGCGGGCATATCGATACCCCGCAATCAA
Organism: Deltaproteobacteria bacterium; assembly: GCA_024644775.1. Next base: position 16,409 of record JAHEHB010000020.1, on the reverse strand, counting down.
GTTAACCATTAAAAAAGGAGGTGTACGTCATGAGCAAAGGAATGAAGTTTTGTGTAGTCTTAAGCTATATGATACTGGCTGTGATGCTGCTCAATGGTCCGGTTGCTGCCAAGTCGGTGAGTATCAAGGTGAGTGCTTTTGGGTCACCTACATCCCCCAACGTTCAGGCCGGCAAGTTTATGGCCGAATATGTTAAGGAAAAATCGAACGGTGACATCGTGATGGAGATTTACCCGGGTGCGACGCTCTCATCGGGTAAGCAAAAGGGTTCCATCGAGCAAGTCCAGATCGGTTCTATTGAATGCGTACTATCTGATGTGGCCTTGTTTACGCCGTGGGAGAAGAAACTTAGCGTCATGAGTCTGCCTTTTTTGTTCAAGGACCATGCCGCCATGCACGCATTTTCAAAATCAGACACCTGTAAGAACACCGCAGCCCTGTTGGAGAAAAAGGGGTTGAAGGTTGCCGGGATATGGAGTCGGCTTCCACGTCAGTTTGTCAATACCAAGCGACCCATAAAGGGTTTGGATGACTTAAAGGGTCTTAAAATCCGTGTTCCGGGCAGCAAGGTTTACAGTTCCATTTGGAAAAACCTCGGTGCCAACCCGACCCCCATGGCGTGGGGCGAGGTGTACACCAGCCTTCAGTTGGGAACCATCGATGGGGTAGAACAGCCGCTTCACATCTTAATTACCAGCGGCATATATGAGATCGCTGAATATGTGACTGTCAGCAACTATCTGACAGGGTTCGTGTTTGTCGCCTACAACAAAGGGTTTTTCGAAAGCCTCAGTCCGGAACATCAGAAGATTGTGGTAGATGGTGCGGCAGCGGCAAACGAATTCAAACACAACAATGACAAGAAAATGCAGGCGGATGCTCTGGAAAAACTAAAAGAAAAAGGAACGCAACTTCATTACCCCACAGAGGCGGAGTTGGAACAATACAAGAAAGCCACCGCCCCGACATGGGATGAATACCGCGGCGTTGTCGGGCAGGATCTCATCGATCAGGTTCTGAAGCAAATTGCCGCGCTAGAATAATTGCCATGTAAGGAAGCGAGGGGAAACACGCTTTCCCCTCCATGACGCTGTGCCCGGCATGATGGGGCCGGCATATGTTATTGCCGATTCCATACGTCCTCTCATATTCACAATAGGAATGTTGCATAAAATGAAGGCCTGAACTATGGGACGCTGGTTGAGCCGAATAGAGAATATTTGTCTGCTTTTATTGATTTCCACCATGACGCTTCTCGTGTGGCTTCAGATTCTATCCCGGGTAACAGGCTATTCCATTCAATGGTCTGAGGAGGTTACCCGGTATCTATTTGTCTGGATGGTTTTTCTGGGATCGGCAGTGGGTATTCGAACAAAATCCCACATCGGCGCTGAATTTATCGCCGCATCCCTGGGACCCGCCAAACGGTGCTACCTGGTTTTATTTCAAGATTTCGTGTTTCTTCTCTTTTTGCTATTAACCATCTCCTATTCGATACCCTTTATCCGAATGCAATTTGAGTTCGGCCAGTTTGCGGATACGCTGACCATTCCCATGTATTTGATTACAGCCATTATTCCCGTTGCATTCATTATCGGTGTGGTACACATCATTTCGTCCATTCGAAATACGTTTCGACAGCTTCGAACACCATCACATTCAAACGAATCACCCAAACAGGATGGTCGATAGCATGAGTCTCAGCCTGATATGGTTCATTTTTTTTATTGTATTCCTGGTGCTTGGCGTTCCTATCGTCGCTTCCATCGGGGTGGCATCATTCTTTTCGCTGATCATCTTGGCGCCCCATAAACTGCTGATGGTGCCCAGCCTCATGTTTGAGGGGATTAATTCCTACCTGCTGCTGGCAATTCCCATGTTCATGACCGTCGGATTAATCATGAATCGCGGTGGCACTGCGGAAAAGATTTTCGATTTTGCCAACACACTTGTGGGATGGAGCCCGGGCGGATTAGGCGGTGTCAATGTCGTGGCCAGCATGCTGTTCGGAGGCATCTCGGGTTCATCTGCCGCAGACGCTGCCGGTTTGGCGCCAATCGAGATGCGCGCCATGATGACCCAGGATTATCCTAAAACGTACAGTGCCGCCATATCCGTTGCATCCTCCACACTGGCGGTTGTTATTCCGCCTTCCGTCTTGTTGGTCGTCTATGGAGTTGTGGCGGAAACCTCTGTCAGTGAGGTGTTGGTTGCCGGTTATGTGCCGGGCATCATCATCGGGTTGGCGATGATTGTCTATAACTTCTATATTTGCCGTAAGTACAAATACGGTAGACCCGAATCTTTCAGAGTAAAACAAATTTTTCAAAAGGGAAAGGAAGCGTTTTTTTCCCTGCTGGCGCCGATCGTTATCATGGGAGGCATACTTGGAGGGATTTTTACCCCTACCGAGGCGGGGGGGGTGGGTGTTCTTTATGTATTGATCGTTACCGTACTTATTGAGCGGACCATCAAGCCAGATGAATTGAAGGATCTCCTGATCGAAGCCGCCCGTACTTCAGGTTCCGTGGTTCTCATTGTGGCCTCGGCGTCCATTACGACTTATTTCCTGGTATCGGAAAATGTTCCCACCAGCGTAATGAACACCCTCATGAAGGTAACGGGAAACCCCATCATCATTATTCTTATCATTAACCTCATCCTGCTGATTTCCGGGATGCTGATGCCGCCAACACCCAGCTTGATCATGCTGGTGCCGATCCTACTGCCGGTCGTCAAGAAAATCGGCATGGACCCGGTTCATTTCGGCATTGTCGCCTGCGCCAATCTCGCCATCGGTGTCATCACGCCACCTGTCGGACCCTGCCTGTTCATTCTATGCAGTGCCACGAACCTGGCACTGGAAGATTTGTGTAAGGCGGTTTTTCCTTTCATTCTCTTGCTTGTGGGGATTTTGATGGTCATTACATTTGTGCCGGCGCTTTCACTCAGTCTTCCTCATTTCATTTTTAGAAAATGATTCCGTTAAACCCAAGATCCGATAGTTTGTCTGAAAAGGAGGAATGAAATCCGTATGACTTGGAAAGATAGAATACTGAAGGCGTTGTCCGGTGGTAAACCGGATCGAATACCCTGGTTCCCACGAATGCAGTTGTGGTATGGGGCCCACAAAAAGATGGGGACATTACCGGAGCGGTATCACGATTGGTCTTTGGAAGATATTTACAGGGATCTGGGTGTCGGTATCCATTGCCCCAGCCGGGTGTACGACGAACGCTATGATCAACTGGAAGTTCGGGTAAACAGGAATAAGAGCGGGAAAACCGTCGTGTATGAGACACCGTATGGGGAACTTCAGTGCACGTATCAGGCATCGATAGAAATGCAGCAACGCGATATTACTCCATACTTAATGGAGCACCCGGTAAAGAGTGCCAATGACTTTGACGCCTTGATGTACTTGCTGGATCATACGGAAATTGTCGATAACTATGCGGTCTTTGAATCCGATCAGAATCGAATCGGATCCGACGGCGTCGCCATCGCACATATCGGGGCCTCCCCCTGCCAGATATTCCTGCGCGAGCTCATGGGGTTCGAGAAAGGGTTTCTATGGCTCTACGACTATCCGGATCGGGTTGAGGAGATTATCGCTAAACTATCCGACATTTTTTTCCGGATGATCCGAATCGTCGCGGACTCTCCGGCCATTATTATCAAGCTGCAGGACAATCTTACGGCATTGTTTCAGAGCCCGGCGATTTTTAAAACGTATTATGTCGATGTTTATCGTAGAGCTGCAGAGATGCTCCACAGAAAGGGCAAGATATTTACGGTTCACGGCGACGGCGAGATGAAACCGCTTCTCTCTCTTTTAGCCGATAGCGGCATAGACGCTATAGAGCAGTTCACACCTCACCCGATGACACAGTGTACGGTAGAGGAGGCGCTTGCAGCCGCTAGGGGACATTATGCCGTTTGGGGCGGCATCCCTTCGACCCATTTGTGCGATCCGGTCTCAGAAGATGAGTTTAACGAGTTTCTGGATTCCCTTTTTCAAGCTTTGTCACCAGAGGACCGCTTTGTTTTAAGCGTCGGTGATAATGTCATGCCCGAGGCCCATTTGGAAAGGGTCCGGGAGATTACCCGACGGGTTGTGAATGCTTGACCTTACCTTGTCATAAAGTGAATTGGTTTATATAATTTAACTAATCAACCAGTTAACCAGTAAACTAATCAATGAGGTCTGAAGTGACAATTTTTGTCAATATATGACCTTGTTTGATCGGAAAATGGTAGATTATTATTGGTAATCGAGATTTTTTTCTTTGTGTTTCTCTGTATCCTATTGAAAATACTATAATTAGATCTATAAACTGATTTTTGGCATACTGTTTGCGAACCCAGACGAATAAACAATCACTGATATTGATCAGTAACCACGATCAAAGGGAGGGATGATTCATATGCCGCAAATTCGTCATAACCGTAACGATATATCCTATCGAAAAGAAATCGATCCGGAAGTCAAAACGTTTTCACGTGGTGATCAGCCATCCGATTCAGATGGCGTGCCGTTTTTTACTACAAATAAAAGAGAGTTTATTGCTCGGGTTTATAGTGAAACCGGTATTGTTTGTGACGCCTAAAGTGAACTAAAATGAACTAAATTTGATAAACTCGTAAAAAGTTCTAAAACCGTCATGCCGGACTTGATCCCCGCTAAGAACGGGATCGTCGACCGACATTCAGAAGTCATTGAATTTGCTGGATTCCTCCTGGACTCGATCCGGGATCTACCGGAATGACATAAAAATGTGGTTTTCGACTTTTTGCGAAACCATCAAATTTAAGGATATTTGCAAAAAAAGCCCCTTGCAGGGGCATCCAAAACCGGACCCTCCGGGCCCGGATTCTTTACGCGCAAATTGATTGAGAGTTTATCACAGGGTGTGCTCGGTGCGCTCGATAATATCGTTTTGAAGGATTTTGTCGATGGCCGTAAACGGTACACTGAACCCCGCCACTCGCACAACGAGATTGGGGTAATCTTCCGGATGCAGTTGCGCATCGCGCAGGGTTTCTGAGTTTATGATGTTAAACTGAACGTGCTGTCCTCCCATCTTAAAGTAGCTTTTGATGAGTGCCACAAGATTATCGGTACCCCCTTCACCAACCACAGACGCTGGACTCAACTTTACATTCAAAAGGGCACCATTTGACGCTTCTAGGTGGTCCAGCCTGGCCGCTGACCGGATAACAGCAGTAGGCCCGCAGCGGTCTCGCCCCTGAGCCGGAGAGATTCCTCCGTCCGCCAGCAATTTTTCACGATTTCTGCCATCCGGGGTGGCACTGACCGCACCTTGAAAAAGGGCATGTGCTGAAATACTCTGCAATCCGGGTTCAAAGGTGCCGCCACGAGCATTTCGATAGTGTTTGAAAGATTTCAGAACAAAGCTTGAAATCTCTCTGGTGAGACTGTCCACTTCAGAATTGTCATTGCCGTATTTTGGAATACGATTCACGAGCAACTTACGCAGATTTTCCTGCCCGTCGAAATCTGCTGATAACGCATCCAAAAGTGTATCCATGTCTACCAACTTTTTTTCAAATACGGCATGCCGGATTGCCATCAGCGAATCCGCCACATTCGCAATTCCTACCACATTCGGCGATGTGTAATTGTAGACCGCACCCCCTTCCTCATAGGAGCGTCCCTTGATCATGCAATCGTCCACTAGAAGGGATACAAAAGGATTGGGAGCGAGTTGCCCGTGAATGAGGTCGAGAACATTATCTCCTTGCACCATAAGCTTTACAAAGTAATCCACTTGCTGTCTAAAGGCGGCCAGTACATCCTCTTCTGAGGTAAATCTCTTATAATGAGCATCCGATAGACCGATGGTTTCGCCGGAAATCGGATCGATGCCGTTATTTAGAGCAAGATTCAAAACTTTCCCAAGATTTAAAAAACCTCCGGTATAAAAACCGTTGGTCCGGCCGGGGGATTGAGGCTCGACACAGCCGACCTCGGCATAATCTCTAGCCTCCGCTAATGGGACACCCATTCCCAGAAGAACAGGAATGATAACATCGTCGTTAAAAAATGCGGGTAATCCGATTCCTTCTTTCGTAAGCTCACCGGCTGTTCGTAGAAAGTCTTTTGGAGATCCATTATGCACCCGTACACTGAGAGAAGGTTGTGGCAATTTAACGCGGCGGGTTGCTTCGATAGACATATAGGAAAGGGCATTTGTGGCATCTTGACCCGCAGGTGTCTGCCCGCCGACAATAAGATTCTGGAAAAGCGGATAACCGCCAAACGCCTTGGAGGCAACCTTATCTCTGACTTTCATGATCTCATTCATTTTTATCCAGAGACACTCCAGAAGCTCCAAACCGCGTCCTTCGTTGAGTGCGCCTTTTTCGATATCTGCCTTATAAAACTTATACATATATTGGTCGAAGCGACCCGGTGAGATGGAATGTCCGTTGGATTCAATCTGTACTATCAGATGAACGAACCAAAATGATTGAATGGCCTCCTGGAAAGACACTGCAGGGCGAGCGGGTACCTTTTTGCATATTCTTGCAATCTCATTCAGCTCAGATGCACGATACGGGTTGCTTTCTCGCATCGCAAGCTTTCTGGCTAAGCTGCCATACCGTTCGGCAAATCGACACACGGCGTCACAAACGACAATGGCTGCTTGGTAAAAGTTTGAACTGTGAATGAATTGTGGATTCGTGGAATCGAGCGCTTCAAGTCTGGACTCTGCTTCCTGCCGAATACTAAGTAATCCCCTTTCCAGGACCTTCTCATAGTTTGGCGCCAGGTGCCCAATGCCGCAGCCCATACCGGTCAAAATAAAAACAAGCGCATTTTGAGCCTGCATCACTTCTTCCGGAAGCACGGAAAGTGCACGGTCCTTTATGGACAGACTGCGCCAGCGGCCAAGAATATCTTTGAGAATTGTTCGTGTTTCTTCGGAAACAGCAAAGCGGTCCGCATCTCTTTTATCGAAGGAATTCAACTCATCAAGAACCCAATCCCAAGAATACTCCGGAAACACGGGTGCGGCTCGCGGCCGGCTCGCCTGAAGTCCGATGATAAGCTCATCATCTTCAATGGAGATTGACATCCCGTCGAGAACATCTGCAAGGGCTTGGGCTCTTAAACGGATCGGAGGTAAACTAAGTCCGGTTTCCTGGTATCGCTGGGTGAAGATGACCGCTCTTTCGTGACAAATCGACGGATGAAGATTCAATACCCGTCTGCGAAGACGCTCAATCCTCAATCCGCTTGGAATATCCATATGATACTCCTTAAACTTTAGAACTTTATCTATAATTCAAAAAAGGTGTAGAAATTTCCCACCCTATTCACCCCAACCAATCTTCCCCGTCCGAGGCAGAGGACAGCACTCAGCCTCAGAATTATAAAGTTTTTACAGTATCCCGTATGACATCCTAAATTCGATCCCCCTTTGGTTCATGCCTCACAAGAGTCTTTCTATAACTGCTTTACCTCTGAGTTTATCTACATAGAGCTCGACTTCCTGTTTCGTCTTTTCCTGTTTCAAATATTGGGTAAGCTTTGGTTTGACCTCCTGATATTGAAGCGTTCCTTCCGGCTTCTTATCAAAAACTTTTATTAGGTGGTAGCCAAACTGAGTTTCAATGATATCGCTGACCGCAGGAGGCTCTAAAGAAAATGCGGCATCTTCAAACGGTTTGACCATTTGTCCACGACCGAAATAACCCAAATCGCCACCTTTGGCGCTGCTGGGTCCCTGTGAAAATTCTTTAGCGAGCGCAGCAAAATCTCCTCCGTTTTTTATCTTTTCCTGAATCGCCTGAATCTGCTCTCTTGCCTTCTTTTTTTGAGACTCGTCTGCCTGTGGAACGACTTTTATTAAAATGTGGCTGGCCTTCAGCTGCTCAGGTTTTTTAAAAGAATCCGGATGGGTATCATAATATGTTTTGCTCTCGTCATCTGAGACAACGATATTTTGCCCCACCTTTTTATCAATGAATTCGCCGATCGCTAATTTTCGACCGATTTGAGATTTAATATCTTCCAATGTGAGATTGAAATTTTTTATTGTGTTCTCAAATTCGGTTTCACTCGGAAACCTCTGTTTTATTTTCTGTAATTGGTCGGTTATGGCTTTCTCTTCTATACGTATCCCCGATTCTTTGCTTGCCTGAAAGAGCAGTGCTTGGTTGATAAGGTTTTCAAGAAGAGATTTGCCTATTTTGTCGATCTGATCTTCTGTAAGGGGCTTCCCTTGTTCTACGAACCTTTTTTTTACCATTGACATTTCACTATCAAATTCAACTTTGCGAATTGCGTCGCCGTTAACAACAGCAACGTTGTCGCTGCTCGATTCACTCTTTTGTGCAACGACTGGAAAAGTAACGAACATTGAGATCAAAACCGACGCAAGAAGGTATACCCATTTTTTGTTAACAATTTTCATTCATCTATCCTTTGCTTGTAGAATTTACGAGACGTTTAGTTATTAAATTTATACCAAAAATATAGATAAGTTGCAATATAAATCCCTAATGCTGCCCATCGGCCACACCCAAATCAGCGTTCTCTGCTTCGGCGTTGCAACAGACGGGATCTTGAACAGGTTTCGGGAATTGGGGTTTACTGACACCTCACATGAAACTTCAGGGAATGACGAATTATGATTGTTCCGCCTCGGCGGAACAAATTGTGGATGTCGCTCGCGCAGCGCAGGCGCCGCGTGTCGCTCTGCTCTTTTTAACAAATAAAATAGAAAGAATTCCTTAATTCAGACCTCGTTGAATAGTTTACTGGTTGACTGGTTGCATAGTTAAATTATATAAATCAATTCAGTGTGTTAAAATTTTCAAAACGCCAGATATCCAATTATTTAGCAAATATCGGATAAATCTATATTTGTAACCACTTAACCAGTCAACTAATCAACCAATTAACTATATCTGTAATTCGACATACGAGATTGGTCATGCTGGAGTTTCTTTTTCGATTAGACTGGCCGTTTTTTTGGCCGGCGGCGGTGCTGACACCTGAAACCATATTCTATAAAAATCCCGTGAATCTTTCCCGGATGGAAGCTTCACAAACAGAATGCACCAGGGTGACAATATCGAACACAGGAACGTTGACGATTTGCTGCAACATGTGATTAAAAGGAACAAAATTGGTACATTCGCAAACCACCGCCCCCACATCCGGGTGAGTTTGAATTAGGCTGTTGCCCAGCTCGGCCATATCTGTTTCCAATCGATCGATATCCGCCAGCGCGCTATTGCCGATAAATACGGTGGGAAAATATGCCTCTTTGGGCATGCCATGAACGACAATTGGAATCTCTTTTGACGACCAACCAGCCCCGGTAAAATGGTTTTCGGTCATCAGATGCCCTTTTTCCACCAGGATGGCTACTTTCCGTTTTTTCCCAACCATGGCAGAGACTGTGGGGACCTGAAGAAGCGATGTGGTCACCACCGGTATATTCACCGTTTCTGAAATATAAGGCTGGAAAGGGCCTAAAAACCCGCAGCTTGTTGTGATCAGTTTCACACCCTTGTTTTCAAGTTGTCGTGCCCCGTCAATGAAGGGTTTGATAAGCTGTGGATCCGGTTCCTCGGCCATTATGCGATCGGTAAGCGCTCCTTTTACGATATGATAACAAACCGGGTACTTCCAGGTAGTGGCGTTTCCGATATCGCCCGGTATGCGAGGAAATACCGTATCGAGCATCAATACACCGATTGCCATGCCATATGTGGTTCTTCCGCCCTGAATCTGTTTCATAATAATCCGTCCGAACTGTTGTCTTTAAGATATTTCGATACGCCCCCGAATACAAGAAGATATTTTAAGACGTCTCACACAAAATTCAGCCGACCTATCTATTTCAAATTTATCGAGTTGCGTCAAAGGAGCTTTTTTGAGAGGAATAAAGAGAAAATTTGCTGATGCTCGTTTTAAAAACTGTTCCAACACGGACGTAAAACTCTGCATTGAAGATTTGTCCGACCATATGCGAAAAAAACTTGACGAAACTGAGAGATAAGATAATGTCTTTTAATATTTCAGTTGGATTTTTTGTAACTATTGAGAGGAGAAATTATGAACACACAAATTGCTCGTATTCCGATTAAAGCCTGGTATGGAGACGAAGAAATGGAGCTGCAATTCCCGGAGACCTGGGACGTGCATGAGTGTCGTATGGTTGGCCACGATACCCCTCCTTTAAACGATGAACAACTTCGAGAAGCCCTTAGAAATCCTCTCGGGACAGAGCCGCTGCGGGAGATGGCCCGGGGGAAAAAACAGGTCGTTATCCTCTTCGATGATTTAACCCGACCCGCGCCGACCTGGAAAATTCTGCCCTTTGTGCTCGAAGAACTCAAGGCAGCCGATATTCCGGATGATAACATCCGCTTTGTGACTGCCTATGCAAATCATGCAGCCATGAGCCAGGAAGATTTTGTAAAAAAGTTGGGAAAAGACGTGGTCAGACGCTTTCGTATTTATAACCATAATCCGTATGATCATCTCGTGAAGGTGGGAGAATCGACCCGGGGAACCCCGATCCTAATCAATAAAGAGGTCATGTCGTGTGATTTAAAAATCGGAATCGGCGGACTCATTCCTCATTTGGGAGCTGGTTTCGGAGGAGGAGCCAAGCTAGTGATCCCTGGTGTTGCCGGTATAGAGACAGCTGATTATAATCATCGAATTCTTGGCAAACTCGGGGGAGATCGCTCTGTCTTTAAAAAGCTCCGGCTCGGCAAGCTTGAGGAGAGCGAAATTCGACCGGATATCGAGGAAGCGGTTCGCCAGGTTGGGTTGGATTTTAAGGTTGATCTTTTGATCAATTATAAACGAGAAGTCGTTGGGGTATTTGCCGGTGATTTTATCGAGCAGCATCGTGCCGGTGTGGAAAAAGCAAAAGAGCTCTATGCAACCTCGATGGCGAAAGACTGCGACATCGTCGTGATGAATACCTATCCCATCGAAAATCAGATGGTCAAGGGAATCTGGCCAGGGCGACTTTCACTGAAAGAAGGTGGCCTGGGAGTGGTGGTGGTTCAGAGTGTTGAAGGGCAGGCTGCTCATTACTTGGCCGGCCGCTTCGGAACGAATTATGGGGGAAAGATGTGGGGTGCCACTCAACAGTTGGCGATTCCAAACGCCAAACGTCTACTCGTATGCTCGTCGTATTTATCCCAGTACGATCTTGACACGTACGGACCCTCGGAAAACGTCGTACCCTGTTCATCATGGGCAGAAGTCTTAATCCACTTACTAGAAAGCTATCCACAACAAGCGAAAGTAGGGGTTTTCCCTTATGCGGCGATTCAGTATCCGGCGGAAGCATAGTGATCCGTCAATGACTAAAATCTAAACGACTTAAAATAGCAAGCAAAACGTATTTACAAGACAAATAAGGCATAATATATTGGAAATGGATAGTTACCGCGGACACGCCGGTGGGTTTTATCCGCTGTTCGATGGTAGTTTTTGTCTGAGGTTATCAGCGGATTTTGAGTACCGGAATTTTTAACGATGCATGAAATGGGAATCGCAATGCAGATCGTAAAGATCGCAACCGATGCAATCCCGGATGGCGGGGCGAATACTCCGGTGAAACGCGTCGACATCCGGGTGGGCAAACTGACAGCAATTGTTCCCGAAAGTCTTCAATTCTGCTTTGAAATCATTGTAAAAGATACGCCATTGTCGGGTGCGGAACTCAACATTGAAGAAGTTCCAATATGGGCAAGGTGTCTCAAATGTGACTATGAATGGACAATCAGCCATCCGGTTTTTAAGTGCAGTCAATGCGATAACGGTGCAATTGATATAATATCAGGTCAAGAGCTCGAGGTTGCTTCCATAGAAATAGTTGATACTGTCATAAATGGGAAGCCATGAGTTGATCGGCGATATGCAACATGGAGTCCGCCGCCTCATAAATCACAAGCCAAGATATTTTATCTCTTAGACGCCAATTAGGAAAACAAAATGGAAATTAAGGTAGCTCGCAATATTCTGGATGGAAACGATGCTATCGCTCGCCAGAACAGAGAGTTGTTTTCTCAAAAAGATGTATTTGTGCTCAATGTAATGAGTTCTCCCGGTGCAGGAAAGACAACGCTCCTTGAAAAAACGTTGTCATACCTTATGCCTGAAATAAACAGCGCTGTAATCGTTGGTGATATTTGTACTTCAAATGACGCGAACAGACTGGCAAGAAGTGGCGCACCGGTTGTTCAAATCAATACGGATGCCTATGGCGGGAATTGTCACCTTACGGCTCAATTCATTGAAAATGCAGCAACAGATCTGGACCTGGACGCCATGGATCTGTTGATTGTGGAAAATGTTGGTAACTTGGTCTGTCCTGCTGAATTCGATTTGGGAGAAGACGCACGGTTGGTCGTACTGAGCGTTACAGAAGGGGAGGACAAACCTGTCAAGTATCCGGTAATGTTTCGAAAATGCCATGTTGCGGTTATCAATAAAATCGATCTTTTTCCCTATATCGATTGTAAAATGGAAGATGTTGTTCAGAACATCTTGCTGGTACACCCGGAAATGCCGATTTTTGAATTATCTGCAACAAAAGAGGTAGGTTTTGATCCTTGGATTGAATGGCTGAGAAACCAAATATTTCAAAAACGATCGACATCGTGAATTGTTAGTAATATTATCTAATCAAATTAACAAGGAGGTCAAACAATGAGTCGAACAGGACGAGTGGCAGTGCTGGACAAACCGAATGGAACATTTCACATTGAAGAAAAATCCCTTCCCGAAGTCAAACCCGGTGAAATTCTCATAAAACAGGAGAGAACCGGTGTGTGCGGCACCTGTGTGCACATGTATCAAGGCCATTTACCCGGCATAAAATATCCCATTATCATGGGACATGAGATTGTCGGAACCATCGACACTCTGGGTGAAGGGGTCGAGACGGATTTGATGGGCGAACCGCTGAAAGAAGGAGATAGAGTCTACATTCTGCCTGCCCTAAGATGTGGCAAATGCTACTTCTGCTCGGTTCTTGGAGCACCCCATCTTTGCAACGGTGGCGGCGCTTATGGCTTAAAACCGCTTTCCGATGACCCGCTCTATTTTACGGGTGGCTATGGGGATTATGTGTATCTGAATCATCCCTGGTCAAAGGTGTTGAAGATGAATGCTGATCCCGACACCGCAGTTTTGCTCGAGCCCTTCAGCATCGGTATTCACGCGCTTGACAGGGTATGGATGAAGACCGGAGATGTCGTTGTCATACAAGGGGCGGGAGCCATCGGCCTCTTTACTTTGGTTGCAGCCAGGGAGAACGGCGCCTTCAAAACCGTTGTTATCGGAGCGCCGGCATCCAGATTGGAACTTGCCAGAGAATATGGTGCCGATGTCACCATTGATATCGAGGAAATTACGGACGCTCAAGATCGAATCGAGAGGGTCAAGAAAGAGACTACCGGTGGATACGGGGCAGATGTGGTATTTGAGTGTGCAGGCGTCCCCACAGCAGTCCCTGAAGGGATCGATATGCTGCGAAGGGGTGGTACCTATGTTGTGGCCGGTCATTTTACGGATGTCGGTGAAGTCTCAATTAATCCCTTTACCCATTTTAATAATAAACATATTACCCTAGTGGGTGTGTGGGGTGGCAAACTTCCCTATTTTGTCACAGGTAAACCGATTCTAGAATCCGGAAAATATCCGTTCAGTAATATGGTGTCCCATAAGCTGCCTTTGGAACGACTCGGAGATGCCATGAAGGCAATTTCAACCGATTACAGACTCGACGGCAAAGAGGTGAGAAAGATAGTGGTCGCCTCTGATTTGTAGGTTTAGGTGCCTAGCGCCATGTTATCTACAAAATTTTGGCGGTGTTGAATAAAATTGGGTGTTTTTGCAGGTTGAAACTGTAAACTTGAAACCGGGCGAATATGGAGGAGCGAAAACTTCCCTCCCCACGCGGGCTGAACTTTGGACACACTTGACACAGGGGATAGTTGTAAGCATCTGTTTTGAAATAAAATTTTTAAAACCGCAGAATGTAGAACAAGGAATATCGAATGTCGAAGTAAACGCTTCATAATTCTGCGGTCATTATTACGGAAATCGAAGCCCGATACGGTTCCTTGGCATGATGATCTTGTGACCGTCAAGCCGCAAATTGAAAATGGGTATCTACTGTTGCCCACTGGAGCCGGCTGGGACACGGAAGTCAATGAGGAGGTTGTGCGAACCCACCCGCCCCGGGCGTCGTGAAATCCCTTAAGCGCCAACTTGTTTTTACCAAGGAGGGGCTAAAAAAAGAACGTCAAACATCGAACATCGAATTTTGAATGGGAATAGATATAATCGCCGAAAATCAAAAAAATTTACACATAACCGATTGTCGGATACAGAAAACGAAGAATCCGAATATATCGCCACAAACAGCTGAATAACAGGCGCAAACCGGTAATTAAAGATATAGTTAAGTGGTTGCAAATATAGATTTATCCGATATTTGCTAAATAATTGGACACCTGGCGTTTACAGGAAGCTGTGTCTGCACTGTACCGGTAAATGGGGTGCAACAGAACGATAACAGAGGGTTGCTTTGACCAGGGCTTTTTCATATACTCAGGTTTTAGTTATTTCTTGAGAGAAGAAAAAGGAGATAACGACTCTATGATACCATTAAGAAAAGCTTTGCTATCCATACTTGGGCGATCAAGGAAATCCCGCATCAAGTGGGCTGTTTTACTGTCCATTTTACCACTCGTTCTCTTATTCCAGGCATCTTCAGTTCGAGCGATGCCATGGAACGACCTTGTCGTTTTTGGTGACAGTCTATCGGATACGGGGAACGTATTTATAAGCTCGGGGATGTTATTCCCACCTTCACCACCCTATGACAACGGCCGCTTCTCCGACGGCCCGGTATGGGCGGAGGTCCTTGCTTCCGGCTTGGGATTACCCGTACTCACCCCAAGCCTTTTGGGCGGTACGAACTATGCCTGGGGAGGGGCTGAGACAGGTTTTGGACCCTCAGCAAGAGGGACCCCCAATATTGGAGAGCAGATCAATTTTTATTTAGGTGACGGCAACATTCCATCGTCGGATGAGCTCTTTGTGATGTGGGCGGGGGCCAATGATTTCAACAACGCTCCGCCAGGAACCGACCTATCGGGCCTGATCCCCGGAATAGTCAACAACATATCCAACCACATCACGACGATTTCAAGCGCCGCACCAGGGACGGAATTGGATTTCCTCGTTCTGAACCTTCCCCCTCTGGGCCAGACGCCTCGCGTCCAATTCTTCAGCCAACTTTTAGGAGACCCCACGCTTCCCTTTGCATTCGACTCTTTGTCAATGATCTTTAACAGCGTTCTCTCTGCCGAACTCCAAAGCCTGGAAACGAGCCCTGAAATTAATATCTTTACCCTTGATATATTCTCACTCAGCCTCCAGATATTTGCCAACCCAACCGCATTTGGTTTCACCAACACCACCGACACAGCGAGAATAGGGATAAATCCCGTTTCAGGTGGACCTCCAGACGTGTCTACACCGGGGACTGATGTCGTACCCAATCCGGATGAGTACATCTTTTTTGATGATATCCATCCGACAACTGCCTGGCACAGCATCGTTGGGAACAAGGCAGTGGAAGCCGTACCCGAACCCACCACCCTACTCCTTCTCGGTTTCGGCCTAATCGGCCTCGTGGGTTTTCGGTGGAAATTTAAGAAAAAATAGCCAAACCCTCACGAAAACTCCGGCAGGCAGGGCAAAGGAGACCCTGCCTTCTTTCTTTTTCTCCTCAGTTTACATATCCCATTATCGGACATAAAATGGAGACAGCTATAACGGTGATGATGCCGCTGTCGAAGGTTAGATTACCGGGTGCCGGGTTCCAGGCGAATTAATGTTGATCGTGTTGTGCCTTAAATATGATTTCTTTTATGGCGTCAATCTCTATATCGGTATCCGTGTCGGTTCCCAGCTGGGTTTTGAAACGAAAGGCAATCTTGGCGGTTTCAACGGTTCCACTAATCTTGTCGTCGCCTTGCACCACGAAGGTACCGGTCCGATTTTCTGTCATAGAAATCCTGCGGATTTGTTCGATAGGAATATTCAGCATCCCGAACTTTGACTTTAACGCTATGGTTTGGGTCAATATGTAGCCTGAGGCTTGGTTGCCGTTGGTCATGACGATGGTGTCCATTCCCTCCGGTGCCTCGGGCAGCGCAGCTCCTTGGTTTTGAGTTTTTCGCCCCTCTAAAATCTGTTTTTCTTTGGGTATCGCCTCAGCTGTCACCGTTTTCTTTTCCCCGGACGTACGAGTTCCGGGGATGTCCAATCCCAGCGCCCAATGCCAGAAATTCAACCGAAAAATTTCGGCATCCATGCCTGACATTTG
>JAHEHB010000236.1:1289-8345 GCA_024644775.1 Deltaproteobacteria bacterium | reverse complement strand
AAAAAATCCCAAATGCTCGGTCAACCGAAAAAAAGGAGGCAGTGATGAAAAAAAGCACGTTATGTTTAACAGTAATCTCGGTGTTTATTTTAATGCTCTTTACCGGAACAGCTATGGCGGACAAGACGGTGACCATTGTACTTTCGGAAGAACCGGATAATGTCGATCCCTGTAATTCCTCTCGTTCCAACATTGGTCGGGTGGTGCTGAAGAATATCGCCGAGCCGTTTACGGAGATTGATCCAAAGGACGGCAGTATTACGCCGAGGCTGGCCGTCTCATGGAAACAAATCGAACCGAACAGGTGGCAATTCAGCTTACGCAAAGGGGTTAAATTCCATGATGGTGAAGACTTCAACGCTCAAGCGGCTATTGCTGCTATAAATCATGTTTTGGACACCCGCATCGAATGCGAAAACCGGCTGAAGTTTTTTTCCGATATTAAAATGACGTTGACAGCTTTGGACGGCCACACCTTGGAGATCAAGACCGAAAAACCGCAACCCATATTGCCGACCCTGATGGGAACCATGACCGTTATGTCCCCTAAGACCCCCGAAGGTAAATTTACCAGGCATCCAATGGGAACCGGGCCGTACAAGTTCGTCAAATGGGAGGTAGGTAAACAGATTACCGTAGAGCGAAATGAAGACTATTGGGGAGAAAAACCCGAGGTGGAAAAGGCCGTTTATGTGTGGCGGTCCGAATCGGCCGTTCGGGCTGCCATGGTGCAAGTCGGTGAGGCGGATATCGCCCCAAATCTTGCGGTGCAAGACGCAAACAACCCGGATATGGATTTTAGCTATTTTAATTCAGAAACCTCGCGTTTGCGAATCGATACGGCAACGCCCCCGTTAAACGACATTCGGGTACGAAAAGCCCTCAATTACGCCATTGACCGTGATGCCATCCGAGGTAGCATTCTAAGCAAGGATGTCATGCCGGCAACCCAGCTGGTCGTGCCAAGCATCAACGGCCATAACCGGGACCTCAAGGTCTGGCCCTATGACCCTGAGAAAGCCAAGCAACTGCTTGATGAGGCACGGAAAGACGGCGTTCCAGTGGATAAGGAGATTTCGCTCATCGGCCGCACCGGCATCTTTCCCAATGCAACGGAATTGATGGAAGCGGCATTGGCCATGTACCAGGCGGTAGGCCTTAACGTAAAGCTTCAGATGCTCGAGGTGGGGGTATGGGTGAAACATCAAAATAAACCGTATCCCGAAAACCGCCCGCCCATTGTCCTGCAAACCCAACATGACAACAACAACGGAGATGCGGTTTTTACCGTGTTCTACAAATACGCCTGCGATGGTCAAAGTTCAGGCCTGTGCGACAAACAATTAGACGATATGATTCAACAAGCAACGGTTGCAACAGGAAAAGAACGGACAACACTCTGGCAAGCGGTTTTTAAACGCGTCTATGAGGACCTTGTTGCCGATATACCCTTGTTTCATATGGTGGGATATACACGCGTCGGAAAACGGATAAACTTCACGCCGTCCATTGCAACCAACAGTGAGCTGCAACTTTCGCAGATCTCATTTAAGTAACAGAGGCTGAATGGCTCAGGTTTCAGCTCTCGGGTCTCCGGCACCTGAAACCCGACACCTGACACCAATTTCATGCCATCCGGGTTGGCGGGGAGTATTCAAGGATTCGATTTTGAAACAGTACTTGTACCATCGCATATTCTATAGTTCCATTTCTCTCATCGGGCTCATCGTTCTCGTATTCTTCACGGTTCGTCTAACCGGCAACCCCGCCGACCTTTATCTCCCTGTCGATGCCTCGCTCGAGGTGCGTAAAGCATTCGCCGAGCGGCATGGTTTCAACGATCCGATCATTGTCCAGTTCGGCCGATTCGCCGCAAAACTGGTCCGTTTCGACTTAGGAAAATCGTTGCGTCAGGATCGACCGGCAATGATCATTGTCCTGGAAGCCATGCCGACGACCTTGAAGCTGGCAATTGTTACCATGACAATTGCCGTGGTTCTTGCAATCACCATTGGCGCTCGTGCCGCATTCCGACCGTCCGGAGTTTTCGATCGCATCGGCAGCGTATTATCACTCGGTAGTGCCAGTGCACCCGATTTTTGGGTGGCCATCACGCTGATTCTGCTTTTTGCCGTGCGCTTAAGGCTGCTGCCTACCTCCGGAACCGGTGGTTTCATGTTTTGGGTACTGCCGATATCGGTTCTGATTCTGCGTCCCACCGGTCTAATCACGCAAGTGGTGCGGGCATCCATGATTTCAGCGCTGGCTTCCCCATACATCCGAACCGCCCGCGCAAAGGGTGTAAGCGAAAAATCGATCCTGTTTATTCATGCACTTCGCAACGCAAGCCTTTCGATTCTTACGGTCGCCGGTGACCAGGCGGTGGGGTTTGTCAACGGTGCGGTCATTGTAGAGACCGTATTCGGCTGGCCGGGTGTGGGAAAATTGATGATTGATGCCATTATTCAGCGGGATTTTGCAGTGGTGCAGGCGGCGGTAGTCGTAACGGCCACCGCTATATTTGTCATGAATATAGCCATCGATGTCATTTATGCAATACTGGATCCCCGGATTCGTCACAGGTAACCCATGGAGGCAACAGAAAACAAACAGGTCTATGCAGAGCCGATAATTACCGATCGAAAGCCGGTATTTCTGCGTCTGTTAGTCAATGACCCGGTTGTTATCTTATCCACCTGTTGGTTGGTTTTTCTATTCATAGCAGCGATTATTGGGCCCGAACTGCTTGGTGATGCAGCGATAAAACTGAATCTTCGAGCCCGTAATACCCCCCCCGGTTCCATTGAAACAAGCTGGTTGACAATTTTAGGAACCGATTCCTTGGGTCGCAGCATGGTAGCCCGTTTGGTTGTTGCCACCCGTAATACGCTGGCGATTGCATTGTCCGCGGCCATTCTCTCGATGATCATGGGAGGGGTGCTCGGTCTTGTCGCCGGCTATTTTGGCAGATGGACCGATAACATCATTATGCGATTTTCCGATGTGCTCCAGAGCTTCCCCTCGCTGCTACTGGCGGTTATTGTGCTCTACATCCTTGAGCCGAGGATCTTTAATCTGGTGATTGTGTTGGCCATCACCCGGCTTCCGGTCTATATCCGGGTGGCCCGGGCCGAAGTTCTGGAAATACGCGAACGGTTGTTTGTCGATGCTGCGCGCGTGCTGGGAACCAGCCGCATCCGGATCATACTGCGTCACATCGCGCCGGTGGTAGCGCCAACGATTGTGACCATCATGACGGTTAATTTTGCTTTTGTTATGCTTGCAGAGTCTAGTCTGAGTTTTCTCGGCATCGGGATTCAACCACCCAGTATCACCTGGGGCCTGATGGTGGCCCAGGGAAAAAACTATCTGAACATCGCCTGGTGGCTGGCCTTCTTTCCGGGGCTGATGATTATGGTGTCCACCCTTTCAGCCAATATCCTGTCCAATTGGGTGCGTATGGTGTCGGATCCGGTGCAGCGTTGGCGTCTGGAATCGCAAAAAAACAAAGAAAATGAATAACGGTAAATTACTTGAAGTAACAGATTTAAGAGTCGAATTCCGATCCGGACGCGAGATTGTCAAAGCCGTAAACGGTGTGAACTATTATGTGGCCGCCGGTGAAACCCTTGCCATTTTAGGGGAAAGCGGCTCCGGAAAAACCGTTTCTGCCATGGCGGTGATGAAACTGTTACCCAGCCCGCCTGCAGTCATTACCTCAAATGAGATAATGTTTAACGGCAACGATCTATCGAATATGCCAAAAGAGGATTGGCGGCGCTTCTCCGGAGAAAAAATCGCCATGATCTTTCAGGATGCCCTCGCATCACTGAATCCCGTATTCTCCATAGGGTGGCAAATTTCCGAGGTGTTTCGGGTACACCGGCGATTAGAGCGTTCGGAAACGCAACGCCGTACCATCGAGCTACTCAAATGGGTCGGTATCCCCGAAGCCGATCATCGGGCGCGTGATTACCCTCACCAATTTTCCGGCGGCATGCGGCAGCGGGTGATGATCGCCATGGCTATCGCACTCAAACCCGATTTGTTGATCGCCGATGAGCCCACCACCGCGCTCGATGTTACCGTTCAGGCTCAAATCATGGATCTGCTGCAAGCGCTGCGAAATGAGACCGGAATGGCGCTGATTCTGATTACCCACGATGTAGGGGTTGTTGCAGAAACAGCGGATCGGGTCGCAGTTATGTATGCCGGAAGAATTGTAGAAACAGGCTCCATCGAAAATGTTCTGCAAAATCCGGTTCATCCATACACCTTGGGACTTCTTCACTCCATGCCCCAGACACAGAAAAGAGGGGAACCATTGCAGCCCATATTCGGATCGCCGCCGAATCTTGCATTTGTACCCCCCGGATGCGCCTTTCATCCTCGTTGTCAACATGCCCATACTACATGTCGAGAGGTGGTTCCAAAAACGCTAAAAGTGAGTCCCGGACATTACGTGGAATGTCACCCTATAGAACATTGAAACAATGGTAGAAGTTTCCAAAAAAACACACGCACCGATTCTGCGGGTAAACGATTTGGTCAAACATTTCCCGCTGGGCGGTGGGTTTCTCAGGCAGCAGCAAGGTATTGTGCGGGCGGTGGATGGGGTCAGTTTCGATCTTTACAAAGGAGAAACCCTGGGAATCGTCGGCGAATCCGGCTGCGGCAAATCAACCGTGGCGCGCACATTACTTCAACTTGAAGCGCCCAATAGCGGCAGCGCGGAATTTGATGGTAACGATCTCTTCGCAACCTATAGCCACCGATTAAAAACAGTGAGACGACGCATTCAAGTCGTTTTTCAGGATCCTTATGCCGCACTGAATCCACGGATGACGATCAACGACATTCTTACGGAACCATTTCGCGTGCATACCGATATCCTGCCCAAAGAGGCCTGGCCAAAACGCGTCCGGGATCTTCTCGAGCAGGTCGGGCTTCGGCCCGAATACGCCGCTCGGTATCCTCACGAATTTTCAGGTGGACAGCTTCAACGCATCGGTATCGCGCGTGCCCTCGCCTTACAGCCGGATCTGTTGATTTTAGATGAACCGGTTTCCGCGTTGGATGTCTCCGTACAGGCACAGGTTATCAACTTACTGGAGGAACTTCAGCAAAAACTCGGGGTGGCATACATTTTCATTGCCCATGACCTATCAATCGTTCACCACATCTCAGACCGCGTGGCCGTCATGTATCTTGGCAGAATCGTTGAAATTGGAGGTACGGACGATATTTACGGCCGACCGGCGCATCCGTACACCCGTGCGCTGCTGTCCGCCGAGCCAAAAATCACACTTGATAAATCCAAGAAGCAGCGAATTCTGCTTAAAGGCGAGGTACCAAGCCCGGTAAATCCCCCCTCCGGCTGTCGCTTTCGTAATCGCTGCTGGAAGGCTGAGACATTGTGTAAACAATCGCCCCCAACGATGTCTTTTAAAAACGATCATAAGGTATCGTGCCATTTCCCGATTACAGAAAGCTCTATAAATCGATAATGTTGAAATGATAAGTACCGATGCTTTTTTCCGATACCGCACGAAAAAAAGTGATCATTGCGAAACAGGGGCGACGCCGATCAACTAATGGAGAAGGTTATAGGTTTCAGACGAGCTAGGAAGCGAGAAAGCTTGGACGCTGGAATGCTTGGAGGCGAAAAGGATAGGGGCTGGAAAGCCTTATAGCCTCCGGGCTTCCTGGCCTTCTCGCCTTTAGGTTATTTCTACCGGTGATCCGATTTGGGATTTTACCAGGTTTCTCAGACGAGTCCAGCCACTGGCTGCCGCAACGGCCAATTTCATCGAAGAAGAAACTTTGATGAAGTTTCGTGCAAGTGTCTAAAAATTACGCTTTTCGACACCCAAAACCTGACACCCGAAACCTTCAGTTTCTTACCGACATACTGTCAGATAAATGGCTTTAAGAGCCTGAGCGCCTAAAAGAATACAGACAGAAAGGATTCCAGATGAACAGTCGCGAACGGTTGAGACGAGCCATCGAGATGCGGGGACCCGACCGTGTACCGCTTACCCACGCCACATTGCCTGGGGCCTACACACGGTACGGTTCGGCGCTTGACGATCTTTACCGCAAGTACCCCTCTGATGTCTTTGATGTTGGTTCCGCAACGTTTGGTGAGTTCGGACCGCGGATCGGGGTACCCAGCCATGATGCATGGGGGTCTCATTGGGTGCGCCATACCGATGAACACAAGGGCCAGGTCGTTTACTGCCCGTTGAAGGACTGGGATGCACTGGGTGCGTTTAAGCCACCGGATACCGCTACCGATGCAATTATAGCCAAAATCGAGGATAAATTGGACGCCAATACAGGCAGGAAATACAGCCTTGCAGACGGTGACACACTTTGGCAGCGGATGTTTTACCTGCATGGCTACCAGGAGACCCTTGAGGATCTATTGCTGTTTCCTGAGCGCTGCGAAGAATTGCGAGATTTGATTCTTTCAGTGATGATCCGGCGAGTGGAGCGGTTGTGCCGGTTACCGGCATTGGACGGCATCCATTTTCGTGACGACTGGGGCACACAGCAGGTTCTGATGATCAAGCCTCAGCTTTGGCGGGAGTTCTTTAAACCTGGATATCATAGACTCTTTGAACCGGTTCGTAACACCGGCAAACATGTGTGGTTCCATAGCGACGGCGTCATCGATGCGATCATTCCCGATCTGATGGAAATCGGGGTGCAAGTGCTCAACCCGCAGGTCAATGTCATCGGTAGAGAACGAGTGGCTTCGCTCTGTCGCAACGTCATTTGTATTGAAGGGGATATTGATCGACAGCGGATACTGCCCTTTGGTACGCCCGAAGAAGTGCGTGCAGCCGTGCGGGAAGATATAAACCTTATCGGGAGCGTACAGGGCGGCTACATCGGCCGCGGTGAAGTTGCCGGTGATGTGCCCCTCGAAAACATCGTGGCGCTGTTAGACGAAATCACCCGCCCGATCAACCGCTCTTGATTCATATTCAAGACAAGAACATCCCTGATCTCGAAGCTTCGAGATGGTCTTCTGTCCTTTGCCCCCTGCCC
>JAHEHB010000236.1:0-1279 GCA_024644775.1 Deltaproteobacteria bacterium | reverse complement strand
AAGCTTCGCCGGCTGGCGGCGGTGCTGACACCTAAAAACGTATCGAAACTGAAATCTCCGCTTAAAGGCGAGGGTTTCTGTCCTCAGTCTTCTGTCATCTGCCCCCTGTCCTCCGCCCTCTACCCCCTGTCCTCTGTTCAATGTTTTCCGTTTGACAAAAAACATTATCAATATATACTAAGAGTATATATTGATAATGGAGGGTAATAATGAAAACAGCAAAATTGTTTAAGAACGGGCAAAGTCAGGCCGTAAGATTGCCAAAGGAATTTAGAATGGCGGGAAGTGAAGTGTATATCAAAAAACACGGTGAGGCAATTGTCTTATTACCAAAAGAAAAGTCTTGGGAACCTCTATTTGACAGCTTGAACCATTTCGCGAAAGATTTTAAAATCGAGCGAAATCAACCCAGCGAAAATCAGAAACGGGAGCCGATGTTTAAATGAAATACCTTCTGGACACAAACATTTGTATATACCTCATAAATGAAAAGCCAAAAAAAATATTGAGAAAGTTTGAACGATATCCCGTTCATGAATTTGGGATTTCTTCGATTACGCATGCAGAGTTGCAGCATGGCGTTGCCAAGAGCAAAAACAAAAATACAAATCAATATGCTCTCGATGAATTCCTGCTACCACTTACAATTTTTCCTTTTCACGGTGAAAAATTAGTTGCATGCTATGGGGAAATAAGGGCATTCCTGGAATCAAAAGGCAAACCAATTGGTCCTCTTGATATGCTGATCGCCGCCCATGCTTTGAGTATGGATCTGACAATTATTTCAAACAACATCAAAGAATTTTCACGCGTCCCAAACCTAAGGTGTGAAAATTGGATAACCGAAAGAAATCGCTCCGGAAACCTTTGATATAAAAATCGGTTTTCACCACCAAGACATAGAGAACACCGAGAAATTGATTGTTTTCCCTGGCGGTAGACGACGCCAGAGAAACAGAATACCTATAGAAAAAGCAAGACCGTAAAGTAAATCATGCCTGCTAAAAATTCTTTGTCCCGAACGGCAGTTCGCTTTTGACCGGTGGTCGCGTACCCCGTGAAACCTGAAATTCGTTCCTCTGGGATCTCTCCATCGGGCAAAAAGAAAATCTGCCCCCTGTCCTCTGCTCTCTGTTCTCTGGCTTCTGTCCTCTGTCATCTGTCTTCTGTCCTTTGTCCCCTACCCTCTGTCCTTTTATGGCTTGAAGGCTATAAAGCTGGGAGGCCACAAGCATTATAGCTTCCAAGCTTTCCAGCCTTATGGCCATGTTTCCGTCCT
>JAHEHB010000235.1 GCA_024644775.1 Deltaproteobacteria bacterium | reverse complement strand
CATCCCAACAATCGTTGCCATGAGCATTGCGACGATTCTGGCCATTGTCTGGTCCAATATTGCGGGTTTGCGATCTGTTGCATGGACAGATGCTTTTCAAGCGACCTTAATGCTGATAACATCGATTGTGACCCTTTATTTTTTGGTTTACAAGGGATTCGGTGGGTTTGGTAAATTTTTTGAGCAAATGCATCAAGAGATACCGGAGTTACTTGCGGGTCCGGGATTATTCAAATTCAATGTATTTCTGGGTCTTTCCTTACCCTGGATGTTCTTCTCCCTTTCCAATCCCCAGGTAACACAGAGGCTCTTTGTTCCCAAATCGGTAATTGCCTTCAAACAGATGATTGGTGGATTTCTGATATTTGGATTTATTTACACCTTGGTATCCGTCCTTTGGGGTTTTGGCGCCAGACTTTTAATCCCGGGATTGGAATCTCCGGATCTTGCAACACCGTCATTATTGGCGCTTCCGATAATACCAAAGGCCGTCGCGATCATCGTGATGATCGGAATATTATCTGCTGCAATTTCAACCATCGATTCCATTTTGCTAACACTCTCTTCCATGTGCACCCGTGACGTGGTTAAAGCCGGCTTCAAAGCAACAATTTCAGAACAAACAGAACTTAGGATTGGAAAAATCATCCTCCCGGTTCTGGCTGCCGTATTTTTCATCTTTGCCTACTGGGCGGCGGGAAAGAGAGGACTCGCGTTTATGATTGCGCCCCTTTCCTCGGCAGCTTCAGCCGGACTCCTCATGGCGGTTCCGGCAATCGTCGGTGCCTTCTTTTGGCGAAGGGCCACTGCAGCCGGTGCATTGAGTGGCATGCTCATCGGTGGCCTACTGGTCTTGGTTCTCCAGATAACCGGATACAAACCATTAGGAATGTGGCCCGGAGTGTGGGGTTTCATCGTTTGCACGATATTATATGTGGGTATCAGCTTGCTTACGAAGGCACCGGTTGATAAAGCAGAAGAATTTATCGGCTATTTAGAAAACACAATGGTTAAACATCGGTTCATCTAAAAAAAGGCAAATCGCAAGATTCTTTTACGCGGTTACACCGGAACGATTGTCTAAAAAATTTTAGGAACAAAACGCCGATACCCTATGTAATATCTACCAATGCGTCCGACATCTAGTTTCTATTCTTTTCTTGACAGATATTGATCGTGTCTTGTAAATTGAAGTCAAGAATGTCTATTGAGAGTCCCACTCAGTAAAAGAAAACCTATTTAGAAAGGAGAGAAGAAATGGAAGCGTTGGTGAATCTCGTATCAGAAAAAACCGGTATTTCTCCGGAGCTCGCACAAAAAGCGGTTGAAATTACGCTTAATTTCGTTAAAGACAAACTACCGGCCCCGGTTGCCGGGCAAATCGATGGCTTATTGAGCGGTGAAGAAGGAGGAGAAGGCGGTGGAGGAGTCCTGGGAGGTTTGGCCAAGGGACTGGGCGGACTGATGGGGAAAGAAGAAGAGTAGATGGGAGGGGGTAAATTCATGAAAACAAAAAATCTATTCAAATATATCGTCACGCTCTTGATCTGTTGTGCGTTTATACTCGGTGGCACGGTTGCTGCCCAGACAAAATCCAAAAAGGAAGCGGTAAAAAAGACGACAAAAACCGTCGAAAAAAAGGCCACTACTAAAGCAAAAAAGGCAACCACCGCAAAGTCAGGAGCCACAAAGCCGGTCAACATCAACAAAGCAAAGCTGGAAGAACTGACGACGCTCGATGGAATCGGCGAAGAACGTGCCAAAAAAATTATCGAATATCGGAAAAAAAATGGTCCATTTAAAAAGCCGGAAGATCTTATGAAGATTAGCGGTATCGGACCAAAGATCTTTGAAAAAAATAAGGCGCTCATTAAATTAAAGTAAATGTCCTAAACTTGAGGATCGGGCTTATCCTTGTGGGAGCCCGCTCCCGGGAGATTAAGACTTCAATGCGAATTCCTTTCGTGGCTGGAAGCCACTCCCACAAGAAGTTGATGTTAAGTAAATGACATTTAAATTGAAGTAAAAAACGGAAGATTTGGAATGTAATAAAATTCCACATCTTCCGTTTGACCGACGGATGGAGACGTTTATTACAGCCGGCAGCGCGTGACGTGGTTTGATTATTTGAAATTTCCTTCAACTTTGAATCGATGTTGATCATTGTTTCGATGCCTTAGGTAATGCCAGTGTTCAGAGTTCAGGAGGGATGATCCTCCCCGTGCTCGTATGAGAAACCCGGTAAAATCCCAAATCGGATCACCGGTAGAAATAACCTAAAGGCGAGAAGGCCAGGAAGCCTGGAGGCTATAAGGCTTTCCAGCCCCTAGCCTTTTCGCCTCCAAGCTTTCTCGCTTCCTAGCTCGTCTAAGAAACCTCGTTTCTTGTAGTGATGAATCCAGCTCCGCTCGCGGTGGCGCAGAACGCTGAACCCCTGAACCCTGAACACTCAATTAACCGATATATACCGCAAATACTGGTATATTTTTTGCTTTAATACGACATATGCTTCTGGAATGGCGGTAGACTCACAAATCTATCATCGATTTTCAAAGTGCCCATTTCATGTGAATAGACTATTATGACAAACATTATCTGCGTTTCCAGCCAAAAAGGCGGAACCGGCAAAACGACAACAGCCGTCAATTTAGCAACGTCTCTCGCATTATTTGAAAAAAAGACACTACTTGTCGACTGCGATCCCTTAGGCAATGCAACAACTAGCTTAGGTATCAACAAGCAAACCCTCTCGCGGGACCTTTTTCACGCACTGGTTGGCGAATCTCAGCTTCAAGAGGTGATGGTTCCCAGTGATATTCCTTTTTTGAGTATCATCCCTGCAAGATCGGGGCTATCTCGTGCAGAAACAAGGCTTTCTTCGAATTCGAATAGTAAAACCGTTTTACGCACGTTACTTGATACGTACAAAACCGCCTATGAGTATATCATCCTTGACTCTCCTGCTTCGTTAGGTTTTCTTACCATTTCCGCGCTAAGCTCTGCCGATTGGTTGCTTGTACCCTTCCAGTTTCAAATTCACTCTTTAGAAGGGCTGAGTCAGCTCTTAGGGGTCGTAAACGAAATTCAAAAGAAAATAAATAGTGATCTAAAAATCGCGGGCATTTTATTAACCATGTATGAGGAATCAAATTCCTCTATATCTGAAGATGCTCTTAATGGAATAAGAGACAAAATTTTTTCAACCATCATTCCTTGGGATCGGATGTTGCGAAATTCTGCAAACTTTGCAAAACCACTGGCGCTATACGATATCCAGGCTCGAGGAGCCAAGGCATACCTTGAGTTAGCAAAAGAAATCACCGAATTGCTTGAACCTGAGTAAAATAGAGTCAGAAAAAAACGTGTTAACGGCGATTAAGGAGAATCCAAATGAAAATTACAGATCGAAATGTTATCAAAAATGGTGAAAAGGAACTCATCGATTCCATCATCGGTGATCTGGATTGGCGTGCGATTGAGACAGTATTTAAAGAAAAGCATCGATTAGGCATACAAGATGACGTGGCGTATCGGCAGGGAGAGATGGTTGTTCACAACGGTAATGTGGCATATAAACTGGATTTTGATGTTAAACTGATACTCTCCATTCTGTTTGACAGATCCGGCGATTATTTAGCCATCAATACCTCTGAGGAATTGGAAGAGGGATCACAGCAAATGGAGACCAAACGATCCGAAGAGGTGAGTCAACGGCAAGCGCCCATGGAAGAGGAAGTTCCAGTCGAACTTACCGAAGTTGCTGATTCCGAGGGGATTGACGTAACTCCGGATCTTTCCGTAGATCCCAAAAAAGAGCCTGCTGAAAACATGTCACAAATGGCGTCGGAAATCGATCAGATGCTTTCTGAAATAAATGAATCATAAAAAAGGTTGAGCGGTTCAAGGTTCAACGTTCCGGGTTGAACAACCCCAAACTACTTGTATCAATAGAATAAAGAATCCACCCCTCCTCGAGGGGTGGATTCTTTATTTAGCTCGCATACTTAACGACTTCCGTCAATTCTAACAATTCTTCTTCAGCGGCGTCGGCTTGATTTTCAATCACATTGGAAAGTTCGATGGGTTCTTCCTCTTCCGGTGTCTCTTTTCCATCCATATAAGAGAATCGTGAAGACGTTGCCGCTTCCGTTTGAACACTCTCAGATTGGGTCACATTCTTGTGCTCCGATTCATCACCCCCATTTCCTGAGGTCGCCACCGCCAAACAATCGCCGGATCTGTCAAACAGAATGGAGAGTGTCAATTTGACGTCGTAGTCCAGTTTATATGCCACATTGCCATTGTGAACAACAATCTCTCCCTGCCGATACTCCACATCATCCTGTATTCCCAACTGATGTTTTTCTTTAAACACGGTCTCAATCTTATGCCAATCCAGATCACCGACGATGGCATCGATGAGTTCCTTCTCACCATTTTTTATAACACTTTCATTCGTAATTTTCATTTGGGTTCTCCTTTATTATCATTAAAATTAATCGTTTTACCGGCCGTATCTGAGGAAACCTTATTAGAATTTTTATTCATTTCTGCAAAATACGTTCCAATACTAAAGAACAATATTATATAAAGAATATTCAGCGAGTTAACTGACAATCGAAGCGTGCAGTTCAAAAGAGGTTTCTATTAAAACGTACGATCTGTCAAAAAACTAACACCCAAAAATATTCTATTGTTTCATGGCTTACCGAATCGATTGATGATGCCCGTGTTTATAGTGAAAGTTTAAAAGATCCATACCGAAATCGTCTTCCAGATGTCTCCATACGGTGTGAATGTGGTTGGCATTGTCCTGGGTGTTATCATACTCGATAAAAAGGAAGGGTCCGTGGAGGCGATAATCATGTCCCTCGTTCTGCCGGCTCGGATGCAGCGACAATTTTCATTTAAGCTCCCATGATTGATTCAATGTCATGTATTTCCTTGGGAATGGGTTTGCCCAGTACACGGCATCCGGTTTTTGTTACCAAGACATCATCTTCAATTCGAATGCCTTTAATTCTCTTAAATTTTTCAATAATATTATAATTAATAAACTCGCGAGACCTTTTCTCTGATTGCCATATCTCGATCAGCCGGGGAATAAAATAGATTCCAGGCTCAACAGTCAAAACAAAATCCGGTTTTAGCTCCCTCGCAAACCGAAGCGAAGAAAGTCCAAACTGGTCGCTTCGCTTTACTTTTTCATCGTATCCGACCCAATCTTCCCCGAAATTCTCCATATCATGGACATCCAAACCCAGCATATGTCCGATACCATGGGTAAAAAACAGGGCGTGGGCGCCCTGTCTAACCGCCTCATCGATATCGCCTCTCATCAATCCTAAATCTTTTAGTCCCACGGCGATCGTTTTTGCCGCTTTAAGGTGAATATCACGATATTTCCGACCCGGCTTTATGGATTGAATGACGGTTTCTTGGGTGTTTAATACAA
Source organism: Deltaproteobacteria bacterium (assembly GCA_024644775.1). The sequence goes on along the minus strand of JAHEHB010000235.1, from coordinate 2,892 downwards.
TTTGATATATCTCTTTTTGTTCAGGGGTATACTTGCCACTCACAGGATAGGTTCGTGTGATATCCGAGGCGTAAAACGCCGGGGATTCGACACCGGAATCGACAAGCAGCAAATTCTTCGGCTTTAATTTGTTTCCGTAGAACAAATTATGGAGGGTTTCCCCATGAATCGTACAGATGGTTTGGAAAGAGGGTCGACTTCCGCGGGCCCTGGCAATCCCTTCGATACGACCGACAATATCTCTTTCAAAAACCCCTGGTTTTGCCATCTGTAAGACTGCAGCATACATTTCATGGGAAATGGCCAACGCTGTCTCAAGTTCTCTGATTTCCTCTTGGGTCTTAACCGCCCGTTGATCGACCACCGCCCGAATGAGCGGTACCGATGCGTAGTCGTTTATAGAAGACGGCGCTATGCCCGCCAGGCACTCCATTTTTACCGCTGTTTCGGCCCGGTAGGGTGGCAGGAAATGCAGATTTTTTCTGTTGCGAATGATGCCTTTTACAGTTTCAACCAATTGTGTGAAGCTGCCGGTTCGAGTGATTCCCACCCTTTTGGCCAACTCTCTGACGGACGGCTGAGACCCTGTCCACACCAGGCTACTGGTCGCAGGATCATTTCCGAATAAAAATTCTCTGTTTTCATCCACATCAATCACACCCGCCAGGCCGGGTCGGTTCAATCCGAAAAAGTATAAAAAGCTGCTGTCTTGCCTAAAAGGATACGAATTATCCAAATAATTTACAGGACTTTCTTCATTGCCCAAGATGAGAATCACCCCGGACTTAACGGCTTGCCGTAATCGTTTTCGTCGTTTCGTATAGACTGTATTTTCGAACATTGTTCATGACCTCTATCTACCAGATTTTATTAACTTCCCGAAAAAACGATAAAAATTGGTTTGTATTATAAAATGAACACCGACTCTTGAAATCGCGTTTTGAAACATTACCTTTGATTAGTAACCCTTAAGTTTGGAGTAAAATCCGCGCATGAAATTTGGGTTAGCCCATCAGAAAATTTCCGATCCAAAGGGATATTCGGATGAAAACTTAGATCGGTTTATCACGAATGAAGTCGAAAAAACACTAACAATCGTTGGAGTGATCCCATGCGATTAAAATATACAATGGAAAAAAAAAGTAAAGAAAATGAATTGATTTTAAGAGAATACACAGAGATTGACGAAGAAAAGTATGTACTTCTCAATGAAACAATCTACAACCCGCAAAAAATAGTATCCGCGGTTTCCAAAAGCGAAAGAGAACTACTGATCGCCTTGCGAACGGAAAACATGTTTCCACCTGACTTGTTTGCGAACAGACTGTTTGAAATGGTCACAACACTGTTAAATTCCAAAAAGCGACAATACATTGAAATCGTTGTTGATGATTTGGATTATATCGATAAAAAACATAAAAAAATCAAACGACGGGTGGAACCCATCGAATTTGAAGAGGAACCGACCGATTTGGATGAGCTGCTCGAAGAATGCACGGATGACACATGTTCATTAAATAACGGGGACGACAACGAATCCGACGTATTCCAAGAAATGTTTCCGTTTGACGAGGTTGCCTGATCCGCCTGCTTTCACCCAAGCGATGGAACGATTTGAAATATCCATCGATCGCATACCATTTATTCGGAATCCCCGATAAACCGGGATTTCCACGGTGTTCCAACAAGCTTTAGAACCCAGCACCTGCAACCCCAAATGTTAATTCTCTTTACAAGAACTTGACACATTTGTTACGTTCTATAATATCTGCTATGCGGAAATTGTGGGTCCTACTCGGCTCGAAAAAGATGTGGCTGACGGACTGACAATTACGGGTGGAACGTGAGGAGAGGCCTGGATATGGCATCAAGGTGGACCCAACCATGCTGAAGCCAGGAACTGATCCGGTCATTATGGTTTAACGTCTCGGAAATTCTATAAGCAATCGATATTATGTTCTTACTTGGGAGGTATCTATGGGATTTGCAGCCAAAATCGCTTACGTCAGCCCGGGAATCGGTATGGCGGAAGATGAAAGAAAACGGCGTGAAGATATTCTAAACCGTATTGCTGCCGGTGAGACAACCGTGGAACTCAGACAGGTTGAAGATGGACCGACGTCCATCGAAAGCGCAATCGATGAATATCACGCGCTGCCCAATGTACTGAAATTTGTCATCAAATATCAGGATGCATACGATGCCATGATCATGGGCTGCGCGGGAGACGCTGGGATCGAAGGTGCCCGGGAGCAGTCTAAAATACCGGTTACGGGCCCCGGTGAGTCCTCGTTGTTGTTAGGCGCCTGTGGCGATCGACAATTTTCCATGATCACAGTCTCTGCGGAACGAGCGGCCATTAAGAGACGACTGGTCAGAGATGCGGGGCTGGACGCGCATCGCCTGGTGTCCAGCCACGCAACGGGAATTCCTGTTTTGGAGATGCGTCGTGATCCTGAAAGAGCACAAGCGGCTTTAATTGAGTGTATGAAAGATGCCAAAGGCAACGGTGCTGATGTGATGATTTTAGGATGTATGACGCTCGCCTTTATGCCTCCGACGCTTTTGCGCGAAGCGGAAAAAACGGCGGACTTATCCCTCGTCAATCCGGTTGTCACCGCGATAAAAATGGCAGAGGCGCTGGTTGCCATGCGAAAATATTGAAGGGTGTAAAACCGCCCCTCTTTTAACCCGAGTTTTTTCCTTAAGAAAGATCGAATGAAGAACGTGTATTCTCGTTTTCAGAATCGCTATCGGCATCAAATCGATAGTTTTAAATTTGCTTTCTTTTTGCTCAAACGAAGGAAAAGCCCTGTTGTCGGTTTAGCGGTGATCTTTCTTTTAGTGATGATGGGCATTTTTGCACCGGTTATAGCCCCGTATCTACCCGAC
>JAHEHB010000608.1 GCA_024644775.1 Deltaproteobacteria bacterium | reverse complement strand
TACGACGGCATTCCGATAATTGTAAGGGATGGTCTGGTATTCGTGGCAAGCGCCGTCCACTCGAATACGAACCAGGGTCGGTTCTTTACCGGGATAGGGTTCAATATGTATGTCTGAGGCGCCTCGATCATGGGCATCGAGAATTATTTTATTGACCAGTTGAACCACCGCACTGTCTTCTTCACCGGCGGAGGGTTCCGCCTCTATTATTTCTTTTGCTTCATCTCGTAACTGTGAGAGAATCTTATTAATCTCAGCCTGTTTTTTTTCGTCATAGGTAAACAGTTTGATGTAGTTGAGAATGTCTTTCGGTAATGCAACCACAAAGGTAATTTGTTTCCCGGAATAAAGGGATTTTATCACATCGATTCGTTGGAGATCGTTTGGGTTGTCAATGGCGATAACGATTCGACTATCTTTTTTTCCTAAGGGCACCCAGGTGTTTTTCTGTAAAAACGGAATTTTTAAGCCGACCAAAAGATCCCCCGGTTTCGGTGCTTTCGGATTGTATTCGACAAATGGCGCGCGAAAGAAGTTGCTCAAAGACCGCCCGATATCTTTCTTTGAGATGTTTAGATCCCGCATCAATATCTCTTCGATGGATTCTTTTTGTGTCCGGGAAGCTGCGATGGCTTCATCGAGTTCTTTTTGGGCAAGAAGATTTTGCTTAAGGAGATAATCAAACTTTGTCGGACGGGCTTTTGCAATCCGTTTTTGATTATAAAGGGCAATTCCAAGAATATCGGCCAGTTCTTTTATCGATTGCTCATCAACGTTTGTAAAAACGACACCATCGTTGCGGTTCATCAATTGCAATGCACCCAGGAGGAATTTCTGAAAGGTGATGGGTATTACCAGTACCTGTTGCGTCGTGAAGCCGGTTTTTCGATCCCAGCTACCGTCAAATTCCAGCTCCGGATCAATGGAAGCCAATTCTAACGTGTCATAAACATTCTTGATATTTAGAAGTTTTTGTTTGTATGCGGAACACCCTGCCAAGCTGCTGTTGGATATGGGAATGCGGATTTCTTCAATTTCGTCCCCGGATTTAAAACGGGACACCAGTCTTCGATTTTTTCCATCTACCACATAAATGGTGATCCGTTCTGCGTCAAAGAAATTACGGATATCGTCTTTCAGGTCAATTAAAATTTCATCCAGGTTTCTGGCGGCATTTATTTTGTTGCCGATCGTCTGCAGCTTTTTCCGATATTCCACCTCCGACTTCAGGTGTTGAACATTCTTGTCACGCGTGTCGGTTGTTTCAAGCTTTTTTAGCATGATCATAAATTTTCTTTGTCCCACCACAGATAAGTACAATACCGATGAAATAAAAACAAAAACGAATATAAATCGTCAACGAAGAAAATTGTTGGATTTCCGCGATTCGAGGCATCACCTGGGGAACCCGGAAAAATACGCCGATTCCTGCCGCTACTAACAAAATACCCCATATGAGTTGAATCGTTGATCTGTTTTTCGACATGTAAGGATGATCGTCTCGTAAAAAGTCGAAAAAGCGATCTTTTTACGAGAGTGTTTTGTATTTAGTGTTTGGTGTTTAGGATTCTAACAAACTGAAATGACCCCATATTTTATGCAATGTCAGGTTTAACTTGTCAAGGTGCCTTTGAAATCAGGTTGTCGCTTCTCCACGAAAGCAGCGGTTCCCTCCTTTGCATCCTCGCTGGCCATGCAAACGGAAAACGCATCCACTTCGATATGGCAGCCCGTAGAAAGATCCACATTTACGCCTTCGTTGATCGCCTGTTTTGCTGCGCGTAAGGCCACTTTTCCTTTTTTCGTCATCGTTTTGGCAATCGCATACACTTCTTCCAGCAACGTTTCCGGGCTGCACAGTTTGTTGACCAATCCAAAACGATACGCCTCTTTGGCAGGGATCATGTTGCCGGTGAAAATATACTCTTTGGCAATATTCGGGCCGACGAGTCGAGGCATTCGCTGGGTTCCTCCAAAACCGGGGATAAGTCCGAGGTTTATCTCAGGTTGTCCGAACGTCGCTTTTTCGGAAGCATAAATAAAATCGCACGCTAAAGCGATTTCGGTGCCACCTCCCAAGGCAAATCCATTTACGGCGGCAATAACCGGTATCGGTAATTGTTGAAGCTTATGAATAATGCCGTGTCCTTTTTGGGAAAACGATTTACCACTGAGGGCATTGAGCGTTGAGAGTTCTTTTATATCTGCACCTGCAACAAATGCTTTTTCTCCGGCACCCGTCAATACCAGCACCCGAATGCTCTCATCCGCTTCAATTTCGGCTAAGGCCTGTGAAAATTCCTGAAGTAAATCGGAATTCAGTGCATTGAGTACTTTGGGTCGATTAAATGTAATCGTTGCGATCCCCTCTTCCACCTCAACGGTGATAGTTTCATATGCCATAAGTTACCTCCTTGGAAAAAAGTGAGCGATACTCGAAACTTGATACTTGAAACTTGGGAAAGGTATTCTTTCAATTTCAAATAGATCCAATCCGTTCTTATCCAGTTTCAAGTTTCAAATTTCCAGTTTCTTTTACAAAAAAACAGAAGCTCATTTAATAATCGACAAAGTTTTGTCGGTTTTAAGGCA
>JAHEHB010000607.1 GCA_024644775.1 Deltaproteobacteria bacterium | reverse complement strand
AGTGGATAGTTGCAAAAAACCGGCCTCACATTCTTTTCTGACGGTATGGATGTATTCTTTTTCATGCACAAGGGATATGGTTTCAAAATCTGCCACCTCAACCTCTAACAGGTAAAGGTCTTTGTACCACGTGCCTTTTTTTACAGAGCCATTGATAGCAGTAAGACGGTTTGAAGCTTCAGGGTGATACCTGCCTGTAAAGTGTTTCAAATAGATACCATCATAGAAGAAAACATACCTTATTCAACTAATCCGTGCGTTTATAAATAAAATATGCACCTTATCTTGCTTCCTCTTGATGGGACAAATCTTTAAGCTTATTAAATGATAATTTTCCAGTAATCTTTTCGTAATAATTATTTATTATAATCCATAGCCGAATTTATTTTTACAACCAGATTTTGGTTCTGTATCAAAAAAATCATTTTCTCGACTCTTGGTTAATGATTTGATACGTCACAATCATTTCTTCTGACGCATTTTAGTTGAGTATATAAAAAAACCATGAAAAACGGAAATTCCCGGAGGGACAATACGCGGTGTGTGGTGTAACCTACGATGGTATTGGCTACCATGGCGCGGCGACACTTACTCATGAGATCCCAAAACACCCAAGATGATCTTTCCGAAAGAGATGGCAGACGAAACGGACATCAAGGACATCATGGGTATAAAAATCTTCGAAATTGCCTAATTCAAACTCGCTGCGGAGGTTGGCGATGAGGATTTTCTGCCGGAAACCGAAGCCGTGCAGAAAAATTTTCTTGAAAAGCAAAGCGATTACATACATTTATAGATCATAAGGATGGATTATGAAAAACCTGCTGGTTGTTTTTATAAGCCTGCTTTTATTCTACCATTCGGCTGCAGCCGATGATAAAAGTGAGATCGAAACATTATTAAGGAATAATCTTGACGCAGTATTTGCCGTTTTGCAGAAAAAAGATCTTGAACAACAGGCAAAATATAATAAGATCGTTGACATCGTCACGCCCATGTTTGATTTTGAGCTAATGGCGAAATTGTCTTTGGGGAAAAAGCACTGGCCTGGATTGTCCCAGGATCAAAAAGAGAGATTCACAGAACTTTTTATCAAACGCCTGAAGGCGTCATATCTCAAGAATTTCACGCGGTATACAGATGAAAAGGTGTTTTATGAACCGTCCGTTCGAGTGAAGAAAAAAATCCACGCACCAACTTACCTGATCTCAAAAGACAAGAAAATATCCGTCCTGTACAAGTTTTATAAAGCCGGAAACGACTGGAAAATTTATGATTTAGAGATCCAGAGCGTCAGCATCATCCGAAACTACCGGTCCCAATTTAGCAATATCCTTATAAGTGGAACAGTTGACGACCTTCTGCTGAAACTGGAGAACCCGGCCGATGAATAATGTCTCGGAACTTTTACACCTTTATTAATAATTAGCGTTAAAAGGGACATTTTTAAACCGTCTCGTTAAATTATTGCTATGGATAACCATAATTCGCTGTTAACACGCTTTTACGATAAAAACATCCTGGGGCGACCGCGACTTATCTTATTGTGTCTTCTGATTGTGATTGCTTTCCTTGGATACAAGGCGAAGGATTTTAAACTGGATGCATCGACGGAAACGCTGATTCTCGAGACCGACGAAGACTTCATATATTCACGAATTATTAAATCACGTTATGGCAGCCATTATTATTTATTGATGGTTTATACCCCTGTAAACGATTTATTCTCAGATGAAGCATTGGCACAACTGACACGTCTGCGTGATGACCTGAGGCAGCTGAAAGGTGTATCATCGGTCATTTCTATATTGGACGCTCCTTTGCTGGAAAGTTCTCCTGAGCCGGTCAAGGATATTGCCGCCGGTATCCAGACGCTCGAATCGCCGACAGTAGACCGCCGGATGGCTAAATTGGAGTTCAGCAAAAGTCCTCTATACCAAAATCTGCTGGTGAGCCCGGATCTGAAAACCACTGCCTTACAGATTAAACTCCGCACGGATAATCGCTTTCAGGACATGTTGACCCGTCGCGATCTTTTGCGAATAAAACAGGCTGATGAGCCGCTTACGACGTCAGAGTTGGCTGAATTTAAAAAGATCACCGAACAACTTAAAAAGCTCCGGGAAAAGAACAAAAAAATCAGACACCAGGATATTGCAAAAATCCGTGCCATCATGGACAACTACCGCCAGGACGCCGAGCTGTTTCTCGGCGGCGTCAGCATGATCGCCGACGATATGATCAGCTTTATTAAGAACGACCTGAAAGTATTCGGAATCGGAGTCCTGTTTTTTCTGATTGTTACCCTGAGCGTTATTTTTAGAAATACACGCTGGGTTTTATTGCCGATGCTCTGTTGTACTTTTTCGGCGATTTCCATGATGGGGCTTCTGGGAATGTTCGGCTGGCAGGTCACGGTGATTTCCTCCAACTTCATATCCTTGCAACTTATCGTCACCATGGCGATTACGATCCACTTGATCGTACGTTACAGGGGCCTCGCATCCCATAGTCCTGGAGCCAATCATCGAAAACTTATCCTGGACACCGTACGTCTAATGGTGACTCCCTGCCTGTATGCGGCACTGACGA
>JAHEHB010000234.1 GCA_024644775.1 Deltaproteobacteria bacterium | reverse complement strand
TCATTCCGCTTATGCTGGGAACGGCCTTTGTGGTAGAAAAAGTGTTTGCCTGGCCGGGAATTGCCCGATTTGGCGCCGATGCTATCATCTCAAACGATTTCAACGGAGTCGTGGGTGTCACCCTGGTTATCTGTCTGGCATTTGTGATCGTAAACTTCATGATCGATATCTTGTACGGTATCCTGGATCCTCGGATTCGGTTGACTCGATAGGACGCTGACAATGACAGAACGGACAAACGGGTCCAATAACATGCCCTTGGCGGAAGGACACAACGGGGGGAAGAATAAAGACGGGATGTCACACATCCATGAAATTCGACGGGGCATCCGCCGGTTCAAAAAAAATCGACTGGCGCTGATCGGATTTTTCTTTACCGCGAGCATGGTATTGCTTACCCTTTTTGCACCCCTGATCGCCCCCTATCCCGAAGACGCCGGACTGAAGGTTTACTTTGACCGTCAACTTTCCCCTCCCAGCCGGGAACATTGGTTCGGCACTGACGAGGCCGGGCGGGACGTGCTGAGCCGATTGCTATTCGGCGCCCGGATTTCACTTCTGCTCTGTGTCATTGTTTTGGGCATCGCCTTTACGATCGGTGTACCGCTGGGTTTGTGCGCGGGGTACTTTGAAGGCGCAGTGGGTCAGGTCATCATGCGAATCACGGATGTGGTGTCTTCGATCCCATTTTTGGTGCTGGCCCTCGCGGTTTCTGCGGCCCTGTCCCCGAGTCTCCAAAACAGCATGTTGGCCATTTCGTTTATCTGGTGGAGAAGCTTCTGCCGCCTGGCCTACGGTGAAACGCTGTCCCTCAAACAGGAAGATTATGTGCTGGCGAGCCGCTCCATCGGTGCATCTAACGCACATATTATATTCCGCGAAATACTGCCCAACATGTCCTCCACCCTGTTGGTGAAAATAACGTTGGATGCCGGATATGCCATCCTGGTGGGAACGGCTGTCAGCTTCCTTGGTGCGGGTGCATCTCCACCCACGCCGGAATGGGGCATCATGGTAGCCTCGGGGCGTCACTATTTGCCGGAGAGTTGGTGGGTGTCTCTTTTTCCCGGCCTGGCCATTTTTTTCACCGTGCTGAGTTTCAATCTTTTGGGTGACGGGCTTCGAGATTATTTTCACGTGGAGGTGGAATGAGAGACGCCCCGCTGTTGGAAGTAAAGGAATTGACGGTCCATTTTCACACCGTGGACGGTACACTCAAGGTCATCCAGGGAGTAGAGCTCAGACTGCGGCCCCGGGAGATGGTGGGAATCGTCGGGGAGACGGGCTGTGGCAAGAGTGTGTCTGCAAAATTGATTCTGGGCATCCTGCCGATGCCCCCGGCCCAGGTGGTATCCGGTTCCATCCTGTTTGCCGGACGCGACCTGCTCCGGCTCTCCGAGCGGGAGCGCAATACCATCAAGCAGGAAGTTGCCTATATTCCTCAGGATCCCATGACGTCTCTGAATCCGACCTTTACCATCGGTACGCTGCTTATCGACGCCATTGTATGGCGACGAGCCAACGGCCGTCTGTTGAAATATTTCCGGAAGCGCCACGCAAGAAGCGATGTGCGAGACGCCCGGGATTACGCCATGGCACTACTTAAGCGGGTGGATATACCCGCACCCGATCGCATCATGCAGCGGTATTCCATGGAACTGAGCGGCGGCATGCGGCAACGGGTGTTGATGGCCATGGCCCTGATCGGTCACCCGACACTTCTGGTGGCCGATGAACCGACAACCGCCCTGGATGTGACCATTCAAAAGCGGACCCTGCGGTTGCTCCAGGATAAAATCGAAGAAGAACATCTTGCAGGTATTTACATCACCCACGATCTGGGTGTGGCCCGAACCATCTGCAATCGAACCTATGTCATGTATGCCGGAACGGTTGTGGAATCGGGTCCCACCAGGGATTTGCTGGATCGACCCCTTCATCCCTACACCACCGGTCTGGTTCGGTCCATTCCCAAACTGACCCGTGAGCCGTACGAAGGCATTCCCGGTCAGGTGTTGGATTATCTGAACCCTCCGGGTGGATGCCGATTTCATCCCCGTTGCAGCCGGCGGATGGAAGTCTGTCGACATGCATCCGTTCCCGGTGTAACCATTGATGCGGATCGGTGGGTGGCCTGTCACCTGTTTTCCGAAGAAATGGACCATGGAAGCCTATATTCTGGAAGTCGAGCGACTGCGTAAATATTTTTTCAGGCGGCGTAGACGGGGACGGTTCCTGTTTAAGCCTCAGACTGCCGTGATTCGTGCGGTGAACGATTGCGGTTTTCGGGTGCAACGCGGGGAGACGTATTGCATTGTAGGGGAATCCGGGTCCGGAAAAACGACCCTGGCCCGAACCATCGCCCATCTGTATGAACCGACCGCCGGGTCAATCACGCTGGACGGTTTGTCGGCCACTCACCTCGAAGGCGAAAATCTTAAGTCGTATCGTCGAAAAGTCCAAATGGTCTTTCAAGATCCCAGCGCTTCATTGAATCCCAGACAAACCATCGAAAATATCATATCGTTGCCGCTTCGGGTTCACAATCACCTGTCGCGACAGGCACGCAAGCATCGAGTCAGAGAGCTGCTGGAATTGGTACAGCTGCCAGCGGCGTATGCCCCCCGGTATCCACATGCCCTCAGCGGCGGTCAGAAACAGCGGGTGGGCATTGCCCGGGCACTGGCGCCGGAGCCCAAGATGCTACTGCTGGATGAGCCCACCAGTGCGCTGGATGTATCTGTTCAGGCCAAGATGCTGGAATTGCTCTCGTCTCTGCAAAGTCGGCTTGGATTAACCTATTTGCTGATTACCCATAATTTGAGTATCGTTAGAAATCTAGCCGATCACATTGCGGTGATGTATCTTGGCAGTATTGTAGAACACGGGTCGGCTGAAGATATTTTTGACAACAGCCTGCACCCGTACACACGGGCCCTGCTGTCGGCCATCCCGGTTATTACGGAGGCTGAGCGAGAGCACATTCCGGAAGAAATCACCCTGGACGGTGAAATTCCTTCTCCGACGGACATCCCGAAAACTTGCTACTTTTTGTCGCGATGTCAGGATAAGCTGTCGACTTGCGGGGCCTGTGCACCGCCTGAACTGATCGAAGCCCGACCGGGGCATTGGGTGGGGTGCTACCATCATGGATCCCCTCAGGGCACCATCCTATGATTTCGATTATCAGAAGGGATAAATTAGCCACAGACACACGCAGACATCCACAGACGATATTACATTTTGTCCGAACCGATCGACAGGGTGAAATATCCGCGCCCGTCAGTGCGAGTCTTTGGTTTTGAAAAGGAACTTTCGGTACTATCAAGTTCTATAAATATATCAGAGAGGAGATATGCAATGAAAAAAGGGTATGACGTCGTTTTCCTAAACGGTTCGGTGGTTACAGTGGATCCGGAAGATCGAATATGCGAAGCGGTCGCCATATCCGGCAATCGTATCGTGGCGGTGGGCAGCAATAGGGAGGTGGAATCTCTGGCTGGGTCTGAAACGGTCAAAATCGATCTGAATCATCGAAGTCTCCTCCCCGGTTTTATCGATGCCCACTGTCATCCGGGATATTACGGTGCCGTTAAGCGTCAGATTCAATGCGGGCCCGACATGATGGCGTCCATAAAGGAACTGAAAGATCAAATCAGACAGCGGGCGGTTGGCATCCCTGCCGGCGGATGGCTGTTGGGCCGTGGTTACGATGACAAAAAGCTTAAGGACGGACGGCATCCCACCCGATGGGATCTTGATCAGGCGGCCCCGAATCACAAAGTCTTTATTACCCGCGCCTGCGGGCATCTTTCGGTGGCCAACAGCTTGATCTTAAAAACCTTCAATATCCATCGGGATACACCGGATCCTCACGGTGGTAGGATCGATCGCGATGAAACGGGGGAACCGACGGGCTTGCTCTATGAACAAGCCCAATATCCGATTCGGATGGCTTCCCAGCCGTCTTATGAGGATCTTGAAGCAGGGATGGCCATCATGAATTCGAATTTCCTTAAATACGGCATCACCAGTGCACATGATGCCAGTGGCCGGAATATTGACGAAATCAGGTTGTTTCAAAAAGGTGTTGCCGAGGACTGGCTCAAGGTGCGCCTGTACTTTATGGTTCGAACCAGTGGAGATCTCGTTCAGGTTGGTGAGCACTATCTTCAATCCGGGTTACTGACAGGTTTCGGCAACGATCGGCTACGTCTGGGCCCCTATAAGCTCTTGATGGACGGCTCCGGCAGTGGAGGGTCCGCCGCCATGCGGGAACCCTACCCGAATGACCCCGACAACTTCGGTATTTTGCATATGACTCAGGAAGAATTGGACGATTGTGTCGTGCGGGGCCATGAAGCCGGATATCAGGTCGGTGTCCATGCTATCGGGGATCGGGCAGTTGAGATGACGCTTAATAGCTTTCAAAAAGCGCTGAATAAATACCCCCGCCGGAATCATCGTCATCGTATTGAGCATTGCGGTTTTCTGGATAAACCGCTGATCGAAAAAATTCACGAACTGGGTGTGATGCCCGTATTGGGACTGCCGTTTCTATATGAATTGGGAGATGGCTATATCAGCGTGTTCGGGACGGAACGTCTCGGATGTGTTTATCCACTTCGAAGCCTTCGTGACAAGGGTATCATTGCGCCGTTAAGCTCGGATGCACCCGTTGAAGACCCCAATCCGATGCATGGGATTTTTTGTGCCATGACCCGTCAAACCCAGAGTGGTCAGACGATTGATTCGAATGAATCCGTCGGATTGATGGATGCGCTTCGAGCCTATACCCTACACGGGGCATACGCAAGCTTTGAGGAAGGGATAAAAGGATCCATTGAAGTCGGAAAATTAGCTGACCTGGTAGTGCTATCGCAAAACATTATAGAGACACCACCGGATGAAATTTTAGGAATTGAAGTAGACATGACCCTGGTGGATGGGGAGATTGTATATGAAAAGGATCGCAGCTAAAGGGTTGTACTGTTCTTTTTGTTAAATTAAAATTCAAAACGTATCAGAAAACACTTGACAATGGAAAGTTGTCAAATTACATATTGTAGCAAATAGCAAATTTATAACATTAAATCATTTTCCTTTAGAAAGCCCAATCTCATATGGAAATCGGTGTTCCGGCTTACGAGCAGCTTCGAGACCTTTTACGAGAAGAAATTATATCCGGGGTGATTCCACCCGATACTCACCTTACGATACTAGGGGTCGCTAAGAGATTCGGTGTGAGCCACATGCCGGTCAGGGAAGCTTTTCAATGGTTGCAAGGGGAGGGTTTGTTAAAGGTTCAGCCCCATAGAGGCGCCTACGTTCTGTCGTTAACAAACGATTATGTTCGAGATATATATGAGCTCCGGGGGATAATTGCAGGACTTCTGGCTAGACAAAGCCTTTCCTATTTGACGCCCGCAATATTGGTCAAGCTGGATAAAATTCACACCCGGTTTTGTGATGCTGCAAAACGGAACAATTTAGATAAATTGATATCTTTAAACAATTCGTTTCACGAAAACATATACATGCTCGGGCGAAACATGGAGGCGCAACGAACCTATAAACTTTACGCGGGATTGCTCGGAACGCTTCGCCGTAAATATGGGATTCAATCCGCCCGCCTGGAAAAGATGATGGGAGAACATACGGAGATTCTCCAAGCGCTGCATGCTAAAGATGAAATTCTAGTTGAAAAGCTGGTAAGGCTCCACGGCGAAGGCGCAATGAAGGATATTCTTTCCATGATGGAGAATGAAGGGCAATCCTGACCAGGAGGCGATCTAAGTCTCTTTAGGCGCCTAGTGCTTTAAAACCGATAAAACATTGTCGATTTTTAAATGAGCTTCTGTTTTTCTGTAAAAGAAACTGGAAATTTGAAACTGGAAACTGGATAAGAACGGATCGGATCTATTTGGAATTGAAAGAATACCTTTTCCAAGTTTCAAGTTTCAAGTATCAAGTTTCGAGTATCGCTTATTTCACATCATTTCAAAAAAGGAGGTAGTTATGAATCGATTACTATCGGTATTTGTCTGTCTTGTTTTGGTTGTGGGACTCACGTTTGCAGGGATTACGCAAGAGATTGAGGGCGCGGAAACAAAACCGATTAAGCTCTCCCTTGCCCATATGAATGCGCTGGATAATCCCATTCATAAATGGTGTGTAAAATTTAAAGAACTGGTGGAAAAAAAGACCGATGGAAACATTCTCATTACGGTGTATCCTGCGGCACAGCTTGGTGACGATAACGCAAATTTGGAAAGCCTCATGCATGGGGGTATAGACATTGTCAAAAGCAATGCGGATTCAATGTCGAAGATTGCCCCGGAATGGGGTGTATTCCCTTTACCCTTTCTGTTCGACAGCTATAAGCACGCCGAGGCTGCCGAAGATGGTGAGCCTGGAAAAATCCTTTCAGAGAAGCTGATTAAGGAAAAGGAGATCAGAACCCTTTGCTTTATACATAGCGGATTCCGTGACATGCTTACGGTGGAAAAAGAAATCCACAAGATCGAGGATTTTAAGGGTGTAAAGTTCCGTTCTCCGCCCATCCCTGTTTATGTCCTTATGTTCAAGGCGCTTGGTGCATCGCCGACACCCATTCCTTGGCCGGAAGTTTACTCTGCCATGAAGTCCAAGGTATGTGACGGTCTTGAAACGACGCCCGCAGGAATGTGGGGAGCAAAGATGTACGAAGTATCAAAGGTCGTAACCGTAACCCACCATCTTTATACCTGCGATACCCTTCTTATGCGAGAGAAAGTCTTCCAGGGACTTGCCCCGGATTTGCAGAAAGCGGTTCTTGAAGCTGCTGAGGAGACGGAAGATTGGGGAAGAAAAATGGTTCTTAAGTACAATTCAGAAGTTTTTGATCATCTGCGCGGTGTGAAAATGATTATCAATGAGCTGGATCCTACGGAGCGGGATAAGATGCGGCAAGCCTGTAAAGCCGTCTGGAAAGAGTTGGCTGCCGAAACGCCGCAAATTTTTGATTTAGCGAACATGATCGAAAAACTATCCAAATAAAGGAAACGTTGCTATCCCCCTTTTGCAGGGGTGGCACACACCTGCGAACCCCTGCAACACCACATTTCGGTTTTAAGTGGATGATGAATGAGATTTATCGGGTTTCTTGAAAAAATCCAAAAATATCTCTGCATTTTAATGTTGGTGGGGATTGTGATTGGAACCGTTCTGCAGGTTTTTTCACGATATGTATTACAAAATCCTTATATGTGGACTGAAGAACTTGCACGAACATTGGGTATCTGGCTTGTGATGGTGGGGGCAGGAGTCGTTCTTAAAAATGATGATCATGTTGGTTTTGATCTTATTCCGGAGAAGTTCCAAGCCTTTCGAAGGATTTTTACTGCTGCTGTGGTTCTTGCATTTTCAATTCTTATCATAAAGCCTGCGTACGCTCATTTTCATATCGCTCTTGGTAGATTGTCCTCAGCCATGCAGATACCACTCTGGATTCTATATGCGGCCATGCCGGTGGGCATTTTAAACCTTTTTTTATGGTCCTTGATCAGCATGTCTGATGAAGTCATTCAAATAATCAAGAAAGAAAACAAAGAAAAACTACTATCATGATAGGTATCCTCGCTATCAGCTTTTTAACACTGCTGTTTCTAGGTGTGCCCATGGCTTTTAGCGCCGGTTTTTCTTCTCTTCTCGCGTTTATTCTTAAGAGTCCCTTGCCTCCTGTCATTGTGATTCAGAAAATTTATAATCAGCTCGACTCTTTTTCTTTGATGGCCGTTCCCTTGTTTGTTCTTACCGGACAGCTGATGACCAGCGGCGGTATTACACGACGGATTATTAATTTTTCCAGAATATTTGTCGGCAAGATTCCCGGTAGTTTGAGCCATGTCAATGTGCTCACCAGTATGCTCTTTGCAGGGATTTCCGGTTCCGCTACAGCCGATACGGCCGGTGTCGGCTCAATTCTCATTCCGGCAATGTTGGAAGACGGGTATGAGGAGGACTGGGCGGTAGGGATAACCGCAGCCTCTTCAACCATCGGCCCGATTATTCCACCCAGTGTGCTGATGATCGTTTACGGTGCCATTACCCAGCTTTCCATTGGAAGGTTATTTCTTGCCGGGTTAATACCGGGGATACTGGTGGGGGTTTCTTTGCTTGTTGTCGGATACATCCTCGCTAAGAGAAGGCGAAAAACAAGACCGGATTTTCACATTACTACAAAAGACGCGTGGATCGCCTTTCAAGAGTGCTGGCCGACGCTCCTGACTCCCGTTATCATTATTTTCGGTATCACAGGGGGGATTTTTACTCCCACGGAAGCGGGTGTGGTCTCCGCGCTCTACGCATTTGCATTGGGAATTATATATAAGGAACTAAGTTTCAAGAGAATT
>JAHEHB010000606.1 GCA_024644775.1 Deltaproteobacteria bacterium | reverse complement strand
GATATATTGCGTGAAACTTGGTCCGATCGAAATCCGATATCTACTATTCGACCACAGGGTTTCAGGTTTCGGGTGTCAGTACAGGCAGACAATAAAACTGAACGCGGTTATCCACAAAGCCGACGTGGCTCAACTTGAGCTTTCGATATAACCGGAAAACTGAAATCTGAATTCTGAAATCTTGCACCGTAAAATTACACAGTAGCAACAATTTCACAAACCGAGTTCCCTCAACGTCTCTTTCTTCGGAACGCCTTCCTCATTCCACCCCCGAACAAAGTAGTATTCTTTCATGAGTTGATCGAGATCAACCACATGATCCCGACTGGGTCCTTCCTTCAAAGGTTCACTTAAGAACCTTTTCGGCAAGGTATCCAGTTTCTTTGTCAGCCCTTCACGGATATTAAACTGTCGGACGAGATTATTAACTCTTTCACCGATCTTAAGAATCGATTCGGAATCATTAAAGCGTTCCACACCGGTTGCCGCATAAAGAAAGGGGACCAGCTGTTTTAAACTCACCGCAAAAGTCGCAAACAGGCACATGCCGCTGCAGTTGATGAGACAAAAAAGATCCTGTTGATTCTTAACAAGTTCCGCCTTTAATTCGTTGGAAAACGGGTCCAACCGCTCTTCGGTGTCTAAGAGCTCCTGGCCGATGGGCCACGACCGGAGGTGGCAGCCTCCCCGATCGCTGGTTGCATAAGCGAGTGACATGCCCGTCGATCCACGTGGATCATAAGCCGGCAGCTCAAGGCCCTTTACATGCATTGCAAACGATTCGGCTCCCGGATACGTCTTTGCTATTTCTTTTACACCCCGTCCCCAGAGTTCGCCGGGGCCCTCTCCTTTACCAATTAGATGAATCGCTTGAATAAGTCCATCATCGTTTCCGAAATGCAGTGGAAACCCAATCTCTGATTCTTTGAGCACATCCTTTTCAACACATTCCATGAGAAAACCGATGACATTGCCGGTGGAAATTCCATCCATTCCATAGAAATCGCATAGATATTCCGCCCGTATGATTGCGCCGACGTCGGTATTCTCACATTGCGCCCCGAAGGACCAAACATTTTCGTATTCCGGGCCTTCCGTGAAGCTCCCCCGATATTTGCCCTCTTTGACCTCAGCTATTTTGCTACAGTAAATAGGACAGCCGAAACAGGCCTTATGTCGAATATAATACGGTTCGATGGTGTCTTCATTGACCTCCGATGCACCGCTGAATTTTCCTTTTTGGAAATTTCTCACCGGATGAATACCGGCTGCATCCATGCTGGACAGAATGGCATTGGTTCCATATTTTTGGCGCCCGCCCCCGGTATCCGGATGATTGCTTAGCTCATTGTAGGCTTCACGACAAGTGCGCATAAATACGTCCGGGTCATGGTAAGCAATGGCGCCCGTGCCGCGAACAGCGATGGCCTTTAGATTTTTGGAGCCCATGACCGCTCCTGCCCCACCGCGTCCAAGCGCTCGATATTCGGATATGATACTGGCAAAAAGGACACCCTTCTCACCGGCAGGGCCGATGCAGGAAACCCGAAAATCGGCTCCAATACTTTTCTTTATGCGCTGATGGGTTGAAATAGTGTCCATACCCCAGATCTCCGATGCGGATTTCAATCGGACATTCGAATCGTCAATGATAAGCAAAACCGGTTCTTCCGCTTTTCCACGGATAATAATCAAATCAAAACCGGCATATTTCAATTCCGGCCCGAAAAACCCTCCCGTGTTGGTATCCAACCAAAGCCCGGTTGCCGGGCCCTTTGTGCATACCTCAAATCGGCCGCTGGATGGTGCAAATGTGCCGGTAAGGGGGCCCGTCGCGAAGACAAGGATGTTATCCGGAGACAACGGAGGACACTGAGGCGGTAGTTGATCATAGAGTATTTTTGCACCGAACCCTTTTCCTCCCATATAGTCCGTGATAAGTTCTTCTTCTATCTGAAATGTTTGAATATGGTTTTTGCCAAGATGAACATCGAGTCCATTGCCGGTATAACCATTACGAGTTGTCATCTTTGCTACTTCCTTTCTACTGCGTTGGTGGGGCACCACTGAACGCATTGAAACGCGCCTTCACAGGTGTCGCAAATCAATGGATAATTGGTAACCGGATCCATTCGGATGCCATCCACCGGGCACACATCCGCACATGAGTTGCACTCGATGCACGCCTCTTTATCCAGACGAATCCAATTGTCCCAGGTTAAGGCTTTGGTCGGGCAAACATCGACGCATTCGCGTTCCTCACATGCCAGGCAAACATAAATATTCGGCGTCTTTGGCCATTCACCGTCGACCCAAATACGCGATCGTTTGGTGGTATTCTCGCCAAAATGGCCAAACGAACATATTTGCATACATATTTGGCATTCCGTACAAAGCGAAGGTCGTGAGTCTATCATGATATCCCCTCCTCATGGGCAGCTGCGTATTGTCAAGATCAGTTTTTAAAAGTAGCAACAATTGGGGGGGAAAAGCAACGATAAAGAGACGTCCCCATTGACTAATCAAAAAAGGGCGAATAAGGTACTGCGAATTTGGTGCAATGGGCTTAAGCGTTTTGGTATACCGAGGGTTTTCGTTTTCC
>JAHEHB010000605.1 GCA_024644775.1 Deltaproteobacteria bacterium | reverse complement strand
ATCCGCATTCCGAATCTCCACGGATTCTTCCGTTACCCAGAGATATACGGGTTTATCGGCAGCACCCTGTATGACGATGGCGTCATGACCGGTGGATCGAAACTCCGGCCCCCAAAATCCCCCGGAATCCGTCACGGATAGGGTAAACAGGGTTTGCGGCGACTTTCCCACTACATGATATCGACAGGCGCCCGGCACAGCAGTACCTGTTAGCGGACTCACCGCGAACACCAATCGGTTTTCCGGATCCAGGGCATCCACTCCCGGGGGCACCTCATCGTAAACGATCCGGACGCCGATACCGATACCACCGATATAGTTGTTTGAGATTTCCGCGGTCAGTGTCTCCCGATTAATCTTTCTTTCGGTGAGATCCACGCGAATCACCGCACCGTGCATAACGTACCCTCCTGAATTAAAGTGTTATCGGATAGTTGCCGTATTTTTCCACCATCTCGGTGATTTTTTCTATCCGGGAAAGCAAGCTGTTGGTCATCACGTTATCGGAAACACCAAGGATGAAAGCGTCTCCCGGGGCAATGTCGCGGAAGAGTTCGATCATGTAGGACTCGAAATCTTTTTCCGGATAGGTTTCCTCAAGAATCGAGGCGGGGATGCCACCCCATATGATCATCGAATTCCCCCAGGCCTCACGAGCATCTTTGACGGTGACTTTGGCCATTGGGGCGCTAACAAAGCACTCGACCATATCGTAACCCGCCTCCTTCAAATTGCCGAGGATTGCGCTCGTGTCGTTGTCGGAATGCATGGCAAGAGATTTGCCGTGTGCATGAAGAAGCTGGGTAAACTCTTGATAATAGGGGGTGATATACGTGTCGAAATAGCGCGGTGGCGTAAATTGACTACTTAAGTGTACACCATGAAGAAACAGCTTGGCAGGGGATTCCGCCGCAATTTTCCATACCTCTTTGTCCTTTTCCGCCAGCAGATTCAGGAGTGCCTCGACGCGGTCCGGAAAGTCCATCAGATGCAGATACCCCTGCTGGTAACCTGCCAGGTCTTTCAGCCAATAGTGAAACGGACAATCGCCTATCGCCACCATGGGCAATCCGTCATCTCCAATCCCCTGATCGTATGTCTCGTATTCATCGTACGTTGGGGTAACACGCGTATTTTCCACCACATCCATCCATAAATCGTAGTCTTCCGCTTTCTTGAGGGGATATTCGACGGGCAGTTTCTCAATTATCCCCGAATCGGCCTCATACTGGCTTTGACTTTTCTTGGCACTCAGGGTGCCTTTGGGGGTGATATATTCGGTGATGGTATCCAACCCTTCCTGTCGAACGATGACATCCACGTTTTCGTGCGCCACCCGGTGGATGCGTCCCTCCCTGGCGGGCGTTCCCAAGTCTAACGCCGTCTCCAATTGTCGGAGGCTCATACCGTTAAACCTCTCCGGTAAGGCGTTTCGGTTCTTCTGGGCCCTATACCATATATCCATGCGCGGAATCCATGGAATCCGATCAGGACTCCTGCCCTCCAGAATCGCTAAAATCCGTTCCCTATTTGTCATCATCGATCACCTCCGAGTTTCCAGGTTTAGTGAAATGATTGTTTCTTTAAAATTCTATATGTACATTTATCTTAATACACGTTATACGGAACATTCTTAAATAAATTACCAAGAGATTTATCATGATCGTATAGCTTTGAAAAGATCGTATTTCCCATAACTCAATTTGAATGATCCACTTTTTCTAAAAGCGTATCGGCCTGGAGGTTGAGCAGACATAATGAGTCATCGCGTCGTTATCACAGGGTTGGGGGTAATTACACCGGTAGGAACCGGGAAGGAAGAATATTGGAACAATTTGCTTGCGGGTGTATCCGGGGTAAGAAGAGTGGAATTCCCGCATGTTGAAATGGATCAATACCGAACTCAAATTGCAGCCACTGTTGAAGATTTCGAACCCTCCAAGTTCCTGCTGAATGGTAAAAAAGTGAAATACATGGGACGGACCTCTCTCTTTGCGCTGGCCGCAACAAAGCTGGCGCTTGAAGATGCGGGATTTAACCTCTCCTATGAAAAGGGAAAGGCCAGGATTTCCGAGGTAGATCCTTTTAAAATCGGCGTGATTCTGGGTGCTGCATCAGGAAACATGGATATCCTTGAAGAAGCCGCCGCCCACTTTATCGACAACAAAGGCCCCAGGAGACTCTCATCCCACGTCTTACCGTATCAGCTTATCAGCACAGTTGCTTCCGGTGTTGCAATCGAATTCAATTGTCGGGGGATTAGTTATGTGATTCCGACCACATGCTCGTCGGCCTCCCAGGCCATTGGAAACAGTTTTCGTCATCTAAAAAATGAGGAGGAAGATATCATTATTACCGGCGGGGCGGATTGCGCGATTACCCCGATGATCTTTGGAGGGTTTGTGGCAGCACGGGCGATGTCCACTCGCAATGATCACCCCCAAAAAGCGTCCCGTCCGTTTGATCGTGAAAGAGATGGTTTCGTTATGGGTGAAGGGGCAGGGATTGTTATTCTGGAAAAGCTCGAGCATGCCCTCAGACGGAAGGCTCCCATTTATGCCGAAATCGTGGGCATCGGGATGACTTCGGATGCGTATCATGT
>JAHEHB010000604.1 GCA_024644775.1 Deltaproteobacteria bacterium | reverse complement strand
GGAACAGCGGTGTGGCGTAAACAACCAGATCGGATTCGAGCCATTTAGGGAAGAGATCTCGCGTCATGTCATCTTTGAGTACACATTTACCCGGGGTTTTAGTCATACACGTAAAACATCCCACACAATTTTTTATATTCTTTTCTCGTAGATTGACAGTCTCGACATCGGCTCCTGCCTCTCTCATTCCATTAACAAGGTGATTAAGCATCAAGTCGGTTTTACTCTCACCCCCTGATCGTGCACTTGAATTAAGGCCCAATACTTTCATAATTCGAACCTCCTGTTGATAAGTGTTTAGGTTCATGGCGCCTCTTTAAAAGTCGGTGCAAGGACTTAATCAATTTCCATAAATTTATCTATTAGTCCTATAATCCATTATTTTTATCTAAAGCATTGTAAAATCCATGTAAAAAAGAAATATACACACAGGTTGGGCTATAAGTACCATTTCGAGAACGCCATAGTTTCCGTCTCTGCCCCATAATCACTGCTTGGACTCAATTGCGATTATGTGCGCCTCCCTATAACCTTCATCATTAGCGAACCGAAGAAAATTGCGTTAGGGTTTCTTGAACGTGCCTCCCACTCTGCGAGGAAATCTTCAAATACGCTTTGAGAATTGAAAAAATAAGCTTACCCTTTTCTCTTGATTCAATGCAAAAATTTGTAAAACCGCAGTTTTTTTAGAAAACTCTTGACATCGTTTGCCCTATATAGCTGAAAAACATCAGAACTGAATATTTTTCGCTGCAGCTGACCAATATCCTCGAATGCCACTATGAATTTCCCCTCAGGTTTCAGTGCGTCGAAAACTTTGTTTCATTTCTATAAGAGGCCAACCATCTAATTTTCCGGGTAGCCTCCTTATTGGACGTTACACATCTATCCCAAACATTTGTGGCTCCTTCCGATCACTGCAGTTTTTATTCAACCAGTTGGCGATGTCCTTCCACATACCGTCTGGCATCACCCGGGCACCTTCCGGGCAGCTTTTGATACAGGCGCAGCAGCGAATGCAATTCTCGATTTCGGTTGTCACAGCCTCGCCGACTGAGATCGCGGCTGTCGGGCATACCTCGGCACACGTACCACAGACTGTGCACGTATCTTCTCTGGTTACTGGTGAAACAGCCATAGAGCGGGCGCCTGCGGCTTCATAGGGAAAACTGCCGGGAACGTTTAAATCCATTTGGGCTTCAGGTGATTGCAACGCTCTTACTTTATCTTTAATTTTTCCTCCAAAATCTATTGCTTTTTGAACATCCAGGCTATCCGGACGGCCGTTTGCGATTGGGATATCCCCTGTTGCAAAAGAGTGTTCGCCGATAAAGGCCGCGGCGGCGAAGGGATTGAACCCCAGCTCAAGGGTCAGGTTTTTTAATTCCAACAAGGTATCTTCGAATTCCCGGTTACCATAGAGCACGACGAGGACCGTCGGGGTATTGCCGGCGTTGAGCCGTTTTAAACGCGCGATGGCATCAACCGGCAGACGTCCTCCGTAAACCGGTGCGCCGATAATGGCGAGTTCATTTGAAAAGAGTGGAACTGGTCGTAGATCAGTTTCCGGAAGGGTCAAATTAATGTGCTCGACATCTTCAACGGCGATTCCTTTGGCAATACCTTCGAGCACTGTTCGGGTGGTTCCCGTCGGTGAAAAATAGATGAGTTTTACCTTTTTGATTTTCATGGTTATCTCCTCCTGCGCATCCCGGATTGGCGCGATGATCCATTCCATTCAGATATTGTGTATCGATTGTCAGCTTTGGAAGCCGCCTGTGTGCATGAATAGCGGTGCAAGGTCTATTCTGCCAACGACCAGGGATTGGTGAAGTACACCTGGCGAACCTCTGCCGCTTTGGATTCCGCCCATTTTTCAAGGCCCATCTTGTTGATCAGGCACAAATTGAAAACCTTGATGTTGTGGGGTAGTTCACCGGCTTTATCCGCATAGGGGTGCAGGTGGTCGCAGGGAAAATCCTTACAATCCGCGCACAGGTGGTGCCCTTGGCGCTTGGCGCACTCGTAGGCCGCACAGCGATGCGATTCACCAAAAAGGTACATCTGGAGCGGTATCAGCCCGTCGTGGGAGCGGCAACCCCGGCACTGCAATATCTCCAGGGGGATATCGTATTCCCGTGACCATTGTTCGATCTGGGCCTGTGCATCCGGATTTTCCGGGGCTAAAAAGAAAACGCAGTTGAAACAATCCAACCCACACGGTGCCGTCATTTGGTGAAAGTCCATGATATGTTCTCTCCTTTTTTCGATTCGGTTTGGATTTGTTTTCAATGCACCTTTTCCACCGTCAATTTTTAATGAAAAAGCGGTAGAGCATTAATGTCGACAAGACTGCAAACAACATCCATTCAACGATGTTCAGTGTTTCATGGTAGTAAAAAACGCCGAACAGGCTGCCGCCGAGGATTGAAACGGCGCCCATGACCAGGATTGCACGGGAAAGGGTTATCCCGCTGGCGTACAACCCGAGCAAACACAGCACGATGGCCATCGCGATCGCATATGAAATCAAAAGTCTCCATGAGGGAAGGGCGCCCAAAACGTACCGGAGGTGTTCGCCGTTTTTTTAACGGCTGTATTCAATCCAATG
>JAHEHB010000233.1 GCA_024644775.1 Deltaproteobacteria bacterium | reverse complement strand
CGAACATTAGAACTAAATTTGGAGGATACTGAATGCTGGCAAATTATGGGTATAAAGACGGTTCTGGAGATTATTTCATTACCATCGATACGGATATTTGCAACGGATGTGGCGATTGTGTCACGGCTTGTCCTGCCGATATTTTTGGAGTGGTGGACGAAGACCCGAACGATCCCATGCGAGGCGAGCCGGTTGCGATTGTTGTTGAGGAAAAAAAGAAAAAATTAAAGTACGAATGCAATCCGTGCAAACCCGCATCCAACCGGCCGCCGTTACCCTGCGTGGAGGTATGCCGGTCAGGCGCAATCTCCCATTCGTGGTGAAAAGTTAGGCGCGAGTTTCACACCCCCAGTTTTACTCGAGTGCCGGTTGATGGTTGTCGGATGATATTTTTGAGGGCAAAATAATGACACGATGCGGTTTGGCAGCACCCGATAACGAACCGCCTGAATAGGCACAAAGGCGGTGTATGTAGATGCCTGAAACGTTTATGTTTTGTTTAAGCGCCATTGTCAAAGTCGTATGTGCCGTTGTCCTAGCCCTTTTCGAAAGTATTTTGCCCTCAAAAATATCATCCGACATACGTCTTGCATCTTTTCACCGAGAAAAAGGGGTGCGAAACTTGTGAACGATGCTTCCGGTCGGGCAATGATAGGAAATTGAGTTTGAACACTGTGACGATTACCATCAATGATCGAACGATCGAAATCCCGCTCAGAACAACCATTCTTGAGGCAGCGAGACTCGTCGATATTTTTATTCCGACGTTGTGCTACCATCCCGATCTTCCTCCTGCAAAAGATTGCCCATCCTCCCAAATCGTGTATCAGGGTGAGAAGAAGCTCGAAACTACCATGCCGGGCGAATTTGGAAAAGGGTGCGGCCTGTGTGTTGTGGAGGTGAAAGGTGAACCAGACCTAGTGGGATCCTGTGCAAATGACGTGTGGGAAGGAATGGATGTCACAACGGACAATGATCGAATCAAAGCCGAACGACAGGAGAATTTGTTACCCATTCTCGCTCGGCACCCCCATGCGTGTTTAACGTGTGCACAACAAGAAGGATGCAGCCGCACACAATGTTCCACCAATGTTCCGGAGACTGAAAGGTGCTGTCCCCAATTCGGGCGTTGTGAATTGCAGAATGTGGCAGAATATATTGGAATTTCAGATATCACACCAAAGTGGATTCCAACCGATTTACCTTTACTTAAAGAAGATCCCCTTTATACCCGGGATTATAATCTCTGCATCGGCTGCACACGATGCGTCCGTGTCTGCAGGGATCTAAGAGGAATTGAGGCTTTTGGGTTTGTGTTCGATTCGTATGGACAGATACAAGTTGGGACCTTGGGTCCAACGTTAGCAGAATCGGGCTGTAAGTTTTGTACGGCGTGTGTGGAGGTCTGTCCAACCGGCGCTTTGATGGATAAATCCGTTCAACCCGGCAAGAAGAAAGAAGAACTTGTGCCGTGTCGGTCCGCATGTCCCGCAAACATCGATGTTCCGGAATATGTACGCCTTATATCTCAAGGAAAATTGGACGAATCGAATGCCGTAATCATAGAGAAGGTTCCGCTTCCCGGAATTCTCGGAAGAGTTTGCTTTCACCCCTGCGAAGCGGTATGTCGCCGAGGCGAGGTCAATGAACCGATATCCATCTGTGCGCTAAAACGATACGCGGCAGACGGTGCAAACAA
This sequence comes from Deltaproteobacteria bacterium, assembly GCA_024644775.1. Next base: position 6,740 of record JAHEHB010000233.1, on the reverse strand, counting down.
CCCACCGGTTCAAGTTGCTGAAGATACGGGTAAGAAAATTGCGGTGGTGGGTGCCGGTCCGGCAGGTTTGACCACCGCTTTTTATCTTCGGAAAAAAGGACATGCCGTAACACTGTTTGAAGCAAAAGACCAAGCCGGTGGTATGATGCGTTACGGTATTCCTGCCTATCGTCTTCCCACGTCTATCGTTGAATCTGAAGTCGATCGCATTTTGAATATAGGAATCGATTTTAGACCCAATCACACCCTTGGTAAGGATTTCACTATTCAGGATCTTAAGGATGACGGACATAACGCCATTTTTTTGGGCATGGGGGCGTCTTTAAGTAAACGGATTGCTGTTGACGGTTCTGATTCACTGGAGGGTTCGTTGACAGACGTTTTGTGGGGAGTTGAGTTTCTTGAAGCGGTGGCAAGGGGAAAAAGATTCCAATTAAAGGACCGGGTGATCGTCGTTGGAGGTGGAAACGTAGCTGTGGATGTGGCGCTTACCGCCAAACGTTGTGGCGCTAAAACCGTTTCCATGATCTGTCTTGAATGTGAAGAAGAAATGCCGGCGCACGAATGGGAAATCGAAGGTGCGGTTGCAGAAGGTGTGAATATTTTGCCTACCTGGGGCCCCCATCGAATTCTAAGTAAAGGCGGCCGGATCCACGGTATGGAGTTGGTGCAGTGCACCTGTGTGTTTGATGAAGAGGGTAATTTTTGCCCGGAGTTCGGTGATTCGAGAAAAATCATTGAGGGGGATCAGATCATCATGGCAGTCGGCCAGGCAACGAATTTATCGTTCTTGGAAGCAGATGGCCTCATTTCTATTGAAAATGGGCGCATTGTTGTGGATTCTGAAACCCTTCAGGCTGGCGTTAAAGGCCTGTATGCCGGGGGTGATTTGACAACCCATTCGGGTGCCATCGTTCACGCAATTGCTGCAGGCAGAACAGCCGCTGCCGCCATCGACAAAGCTCTGAGTGGCAACGGAGATATTGAGGAAGTCCTGTTTCAGAGAGAATCTCCTATTCAGAATTTAGGTCGCGACGAAAATTTTGCAACGGGGCCCCGTGAAAGGGTCCCGGAAATTAAGATGGAAGCGCGTCACAAAACATTTGAAGAAGTGCAGCTGGGCCTTACAGCGGAGCAGGCACGAAAGGAAGCGATGCGATGTTTGCAGTGTGATCTGCGACTCCATATGAGATGTAATGCACCTCCACCGTTACGCTGGTTGGCTCTTGATTCAGAAACCGTTCAACAGCTTTCTGAAACAGAAGGTGTTTTCACACTGTGTGATCAAGATAAGCATGTATTAACAATAAAAGGCACAGACAATCTGCGTGTATCTTTACTCAAAGAACTGGAAGATAATGAAAGGGCTGTCTGGTTTGAGTTTGAAGAAGATAAAATGTATACCCAACGGGAAAGCGAGTTGATACAGAAATATCTCCAGGAATTCGGCGAGATGCCAGGTGGAGGGGACTCGGACTTGGATGATCTTTTTTAGATTTTCGAAAATTTTACAATTTTTTTCTCAAATTGATAAAATTGCTTCTGTCAAAACCGAGGGTTTTGAAGAAAGATAACAAATCGGTGGAGTCCCATCGAACGGACGTGTAAACGTTTTCGATTCCGGTTTTTTTATAGAATTTGAATATTTCACGGGCCAATCGATCTCCAATTCCTTGGCCCATGTATTTGGTATCGACGCCAAGCTGTGCGATCCACGCGCTTTTTTTTAGTCCAAACCCTCCCGAAAGAATGTAACTGATCATATACCCGACAACCTTTCCCTCAAGCTCTGCCACATAGCATGCATTTTCCTCCCGGGGAGACTGTTCTTCGACGATTCGCTTCAAACCCATATCAATCGGTTTTTGCGTAATTGCCGCGTATATTCTACTGATATCATCCACGTCGTTTATTGTTAATTTTCGTATCAGAATATTCTCCACAGACAGGCTCCTTGCACTGAGTTTATGCGTTAGTCAATTCGAATAATTTTTACATTATGGCCCACCCAGTTGGGAGGGAGGTAAACACGGCCGCTGTTTCCACTCAGCTTCACCTTTTTTTCAATCATTTCTTCCCCGTAAATTTCAAACTTTACCTTGTTTGTATCGGTCTCAGCCTCAGGGCTTTTGTTTTTTCTGGTTTTTTTATCGGTCGGCACCTTGCTATCCTCTTCAATTCATCAGAAATTAAAATCTCAGATGTCCACTCTGCTAGGTTCTTTTTTATACAGCCAGTTTATCCGATATCTCTTTATGAAGCTCATGTAACCGTACCAGATAATTATCTCTCTTTTTTGACTGTCAACATGTTTTTTCCAATTTGGATGTGATGCGGTCACTGTTAAGTTCAAATAAAACGGTTTTATAAATTAGGCTGATCGTCAAACACAGTGTGTATGCAGCTGCCGCCCCCCCGGCTGGAACCGGAGATGCACCTGCCAATTCTCTTACAATATCCATGAATCACGTCAATAAATCAGAATACCACCAAACTTTACGTAATGTGACATACATTGAGTTCAATTTAGGTTTAAGTAACACCCCAGCATATGGGGGTCAATACGTTTTTTAATCCTCACAGTTTGCAGCAGCCGTTGATTTCTAAAGATGTCTGTTATACATAGCTTTTTCATGAAAATCGATCTTCATTGCCATAGTAAATACTCTTACGATACTTATTTAGAGCCTCAGGATATCATAGAGGAAGCCGTTTCAAAAGGGTTAGATGGTGTCTGTTTCACAGAGCACCACTCCGTTTCAGCGTCGTTACCTGTTGAGACATTAAAGGTACCAAAGGATTTTTATGTGTTTAGGGGGATGGAGATTTCAACCACCTCTGGGCATCTTTTGGTATACGGTCTGCGGGATGACGCTTGGAATGTGTGGTCCCGGAACCAGTACCTGGATGTTGAAAAGGTTATGACAAACGTTCATAAACTCGGTGGTATTTGTATTGCTGCGCATCCGTTCAGGGGGCACGATTCTTTTGGAACCGCTGTTTTATCGTTAGAGGGACTGGACGCCATTGAAACCCATAATGGATTAAACTCGCAGCAAGAGAACACCCAAGCTTTGATGGCAGCTAAGAAGAGACATTTACCGTCTGTCGGCGGAAGCGATTGTCATACCAAAACCCGCGTCGCAAAGGCGTACACGGAATTCAACCACGCCGTTCAATCAATGGAAGAATTGATTAAGGAGATAAAGCGTGGGAATTGTAAGGGGTGCCTGTTAGATCTAACATAACGTACAGCCGAGTTGCTGAAATCAAACGAGCAACTGAAACGGGAAATAGAGAAACGGAGAATAACTGAAAAGGATCTACAGGCGTCTCAAGAAAAATGCCGCCCAGTTGTTGAGACCGCAACCGAAGGTATCGCTGTGTCACAGGATGGGAGGCTCAAGTTTGTCAACCCCAAAATGACAGAAATTACCGGTTATTCAGCGAATGAACTATTCTCCTGTGGTGGAATCCTCGGATTAAAGAAAGTGACTGTGGTGGCAGCTGGCGGGGGCTTGCCAATCGAATTGCAGGGGGTTGCTAGTAACCCAACATCTGAAGTCTGGAGGAAATCTTATCTTTACTCGATTTGGCGAGTGTTTGTACTGTACAATAGGGCTCTCCCGTGCCAAAGACAAATAATCGAGAATTTCCTTTTTTGCTCCATTCTTCATATTATCCCCGGAACCGTTATCGTTTTCACTAGTCAACAAGATAAATGCAATTCAGAGAAGAATGACCTTTTGAATCAATACCCTAGAGCAGCCAATCGCCGTTTGGCTTCCTCTTCGGCTGAAAGCTTTTTTGGCGTATCGAAAGTTTCATTTTTCTCTTTCAACACAAACTCAAACTTGTCGGGATCCAGATCTTTTCCTTGTAGACCTGTATAACTATATCCATACCGGTGGGCTTTGAAAATATAATTTGTCACGCCCAATCTTTCTTTTTGGGTATAGAATGGACTCAAAAATTCCCAAACAATTTCCTTCTGCGGCGTCACCTCAAAGATTCGTCCTTTTGTGGACTCACAGATCAGTGTATTTCCATTTGGCAGACGCTCGGCGCTCGAGCAGATCGCGGAGAAGAAACTCATCTTATTTTCATCCTGATAACACCACTCGATTTCATTGCTCGTCGGGTTTACTTCAAGGACCTGGGAGTAGGCATCCATGGAATGGCTAGACATATATTCTTTGGCCAGTGGTCTATGGAATCCGTTGTCAAAAAGCAGAATATTTCCATTCTGCAAGACCGTCGGGTTATGAGGATGCCCCAGGATATGGCTTCCCCATCTCCATTTGATGTCTCCCGTCTTTCTATCGATGATCATGATGATGTTAAGATGACGAACGCTGGCAACAATATCGCCGTTTGGGAATACATTTACACCGTTAATATATCCCCAAATGGTAAGCGGACATAAAGGGCAAAAAACATCGATATTTGGATCTAAATGTTCATGTCCGATCCATTCCCACACCACTTTTCCATCGGGGGTTATTTCCTGAAAACCATTTCCCCAAATTTCCCCATCGGGCCGAGATCCCGGGATCCCCCCCTTAACCTCTTTTACTATATCGGGGGGGATTCGAACATGAATGTTGAGCAGTGTGTTTCCATTCTCGAACCGATAGAAATCATGATGCATGGTGGGATGATTGTGCTCCCATACCACATTACCTACCCAATCTACTTCTAGGAGCCTTTCTCCAACGCTACCCATAGATGCGGAAGGTTCATTAAAGGTTTTGTTAATACGCATAAGATTTCCGTTTGGTAAAATTCGCTTATCTCCCCCCAATGGGGATTCCATTTTCCATCGGTGGACAATTCGACCACTCATGTCGATAAGCCACACGTCAGTTGAAGCGTGTTGAGCAAATAATGTGTATCCTCCATATGCCTTTGACGGGTCATGAACCGTTACACACTCTTCTGTTCTCCGCTTGATGATCATATCGACCTCCTTTTATTCAGTAAATAGCCATATTAATAAGGTATGTTCGGTTTTCATAAAACTCCCACTGGGTCCGACCCGATCAATAAGATCGAGTACTAGGGTATCCGTGTTAGTTTCAATGTCAATAAAAAAACGAGAAGATTGAATGCTAATCAATTGAGTTCAAATCTATAACGTTCAAGTAATGTTTGCGATTTCCTGGGTGTTTGGGATTTAAATCACAATCTTTTTAAACCCGATGGATGATCCATTTCTCACTCACCATGTCGCATTTCGATTCTGATGGCGGCCGCTTTTGAATACAGCCCAAATCCTAATTTCAGCCCGTACAACATGTAGCGGCGTTCTTTTCTTGACAAACAACCACCTTATCTCTATATGTTATCTGTGCGAAAGCAGTTTCTTATCCTTCAAACGCCGCAGGATAGGTATGACGCACGCACTTGGCGCTCGATTCCGAGGATACCCGATACCGCAGAACCACTGATTTTTTACTATAAAGAGAGAGGAGTTGGAGGGTGCAGCGTTTTACCGACAAGATCGTCATCGTTACGGGGGCCGGTCGTGGAATGGGTAAAACCTGTGGATTGGCCTTTGCAGCCGAAGAGGCTGCGGTGGTTTTCGTGGATGTGGCACGTGAGCAGGTCGAAGCCAATGCTGCCGAGGTGGAGAGCGGCGGCGGACGGGCCCTGGCACAGAGCTGTGACGTGCGCGACGCGGCGGCTGTCCAGCAGGTGGTGGACTGTGCGGTAGAAACCTTCGGCACCGTCGACGTACTGGTGAACAATGCGGGTGTGCTCCGGACCACGACTCCCATGGAGACCATCCCGGAAGAGGAATGGGACCTGATCATCAATGTAAATCTGAAAGGTATCTTCCTTTTCTCGCGGGCCGTACTGCCCATCATGCGTGAAAAAGGCTACGGCAAAATCGTCAATATTTCTTCTTCGGCCGGGCGCAGCACCAGCGAACTAGGTGGCGCCCATTACACGGTGTCCAAAACGGGTGTGCTGGGACTAACGCGCCACACGGCCCGGGAGTACGGACAGTATGGCATCAACGTTAATTCGGTGTGTCCCGGGCTGGTGGAAACACCGATGATCCGCGAAGAGGCCAGCGAAAAAAAACTGAACCACTGGTTGTCGCAGATCCCGCTAGGCCGGTTTGCCGACCCGAGGGAGGAGGCCGACCTGGTGCTGTTCCTGGCCTCCGAGCAAGCACGTTACATCACGGGCGCGACCATCGATTTCAACGGCGGCAGCCTGCTGTTATAGTGTGATGGGGGTCACTGGCTGATCAAGGTGGAGGACAGAATCGATGCAATGGTCGAAAACGATGACGGTTTATGGGGTTCATGCCGAAGGCGAGGTTGGGCGCGTGATCACCGGTGGGGTGATCGACGTACCCGGTGAGACCATGCTGGACAAGATGCGCTATTTGAACGAGACGGACGACACGATACGCCGCTTCGTATTGTACGAACCCCGCGGAAACGCCCAGATGTCGGCCAACCTGCTGCTGCCGCCCGTCCGGCCGGAGTCGGACGCCGGGTTCATCGTGATGCAGCCCGACGGCTGCCACGCCCTGTCGGGGTCCAATACCATATGCGTGACCACGGCCTTGCTGGAAACCGGGATGCTGCCGATGTGCGAACCCGCGACCCGGGTGACCCTGGATACACCGGCCGGTCTGATTCTGGTGACTGCCCACTGCCACAGCGGCAAGGTGGAACGCGTGGCTATCGACGTGGTGCCCAGTTTTGCCGAGCGTCTGAATT
>JAHEHB010000603.1 GCA_024644775.1 Deltaproteobacteria bacterium | reverse complement strand
ATCTGGCCATTTTTCAGGTTAACCGTCAGGTTACTGGTCAGAGAGCAACAATCAACCATGTACTTTTTGATGTACTCGCCTTTATATCCCAGAGCAACGACGAAATCTTTGAAACCGTAATGGGCGTATATCTTCATGATGTGCCACAGTATCGGCTTGTTTCCGATCTCAACCATCGGTTTGGGTCGTATCTCTGTTTCTTCCGCCAGCCTCGTGCCGAGGCCGCCCGCTAATATAGCCACCTTCATGTGAATACCCCTGCGATGTTAACGTTCTTGATATAATCATATCGGCATAGAAAGTGTCCAATATGCTAAAAGAACACAAAAAAGTACAATCAACTCTTTTAGGATGGGCACTAAATACCAAATTAGACCGCTATTGTAAAAAAGAATCGCCGATCGGCAATCGAATCCATGGTCCGGGTTTTAGAACTTAATAACGGCGCGTTATCCGTCTACCGGTCGATGGTAAGCCCGAGCGAATTCTGGCCGGCAGCACGTCTCTGCAGTTGACAATCACTGGCGCATTTGGCATCTTGCGATTTTTGCGGAAGTTCAAATTAACGCCCAACCACTCAAGGAAAACCGGCAAATACGCACAATGAACGCATACACGGCCTCGTCCACAAGCAGTTCTGCTACCCGCAACAAGCGCCCCTGCATAAGTTTTGCGATCCCGGTGCGTAACGGTGAACGCTTTATCGGTCGGGCCCTTGACTCATTGCTCGCACAGGATTTCGCCGACCTTGAAGTCGTCATATGCGACAATGCCTCGACCGACGGAACCGGAGAAATTATACACCGCTACATCGAGCGTGACCAGCGCATCCACTACACCCGCAACGCCGAGGACATTGGACAGATTGAAAATTTCAACCGTGTGTTCGAGCTCTCCCAGGGCGACTATTTTCGTTGGATGGGGGCTGACGACTGGCTCGAACCCACATACGCCCGTATGTGCGTGGCGGCCCTTGACGCGCGACCTGATGCCGTGGGTGTCACCACCCAATGGCGGTTTATGGACGATGACGGCAACATCGATATTATCGATGTCCCCGGGCCGCGTGTCGATGCGCCGACCCCTTTTCAGAGACTTTGCCGTGCATTGTTGCTGCTGCAAACCCCACCGGCGCTTCTCTTCGATCCCATTTACAGCCTGATCCGTCGCGACGCGCTGCAGCGGACGGAAATGCTCTCCATAAATGCCTGGACCGACCGCCTTTTGGCTGTCGAGTTATGCCTCTTGGGGCCATTTTGTCATCTGGACGACTGCCTCTCCACACGACGGGCTGCATTTGAACGCTGGAAGGTGCGTTTACCCCGTTACAGTGAACGCTTAAAGAAAAAGCGGGGTCACCGTCTGATGCTTTATGTTGGTTACGCGGCTATCGTCCGCCGTACCCCGCTCAACAGCTGGCAAAAAATGAGTTGCTGGTTCGCGGTCTTTTATTACTGGATGCGAGAGGACATCAGGCGCCGCGTGAAGCGGATCATTAAAAGGTTAAAACGGCACACGCACAATTGATCATACTTTCGGAGATTACCGAGAAATAACTCATCCCCCTACCTGCCGTCTATCAAAGCACTGGAATCGGCGGTCCCGGAAGCTCCGGGCGGTTGCAAAACCCTTGGGATATGATTATACTTCCCCCATAATGAAACCGCTGAATGAAAAAACACCCCATCCGAAAGAAATAGAGAAGGAAATCAGTGAGTTTCTCAGCAAGAAATTCAAGGATAATGTTAAAATAATTTCACCGGTGGTGGTGAACCAGGAGTTGGCTCTCGGTAAAAAAGAAGCCAAATCCGGCCATGAAAAAAACATTAACTTTGATCTCCTACCCGAGGACCTGATTGCTTACCTGGATCAATATATCGTCAAACAGGATCAAGCCAAGGCGATCCTGGCCACCAAGATCTGCACCCATTTTAATCGGATCAAAAAGTCCCTCAGCCATAGCGATATGGTTTCCGAAATGGTCGGTAGCATCAAGAACAACGTCTTGATGCTCGGACCCACCGGAGTGGGAAAAACCTACATTATCAAACTTATCGCCAGTAAAATAGGGGTACCCTTCGTCAAAGGAGATGCAACCAAATTCAGTGAAACCGGTTATGTCGGCGGCGATGTCGAAGATCTGGTGCGGGATCTGGTGCGGGAAGCTGACGACGACATCGAATTGGCTCAATATGGAATTATTTACATAGATGAAATCGATAAAATCGCCGGCAGCCGCTCACATTTCGGGGCCGACGTTTCGCGTGCCGGTGTGCAGCGCGGGTTGCTCAAACCGATGGAAGATACCGAGGTCGATCTGAGGGTTTCGCACGACCCGATATCGATGATTCAGGAAATAGAAAGTTACCGTAAAACTGGTAAACGGAGCAAGCAAAGCATCAACACCAAGAATATTTTATTCATTATGAGCGGCGCTTTTGCCGATCTGCCGGAAATCATTGGCAAACGACTGAATGAAAAGGGTATCGGATTCGGTGCCCCTGTCAAAAACACACAGAAACACCTTGACATCCTTCAGGAGTTGCGCTCCGAGGACCTCATCACTTATGGATTCGAGTCGGAATTTGTCAGGCGCCTGCCGGTGCGTGCCATATT
>JAHEHB010000232.1 GCA_024644775.1 Deltaproteobacteria bacterium | reverse complement strand
GCGGATTATCGCCTGGTCCTGGGCGACATCATCGGAATTCTATTTACCGCGCTGCTATTGAATCTGGTTGCCACAGACGCTTCCATGCCTTACCTTCAATTGAACCCATTGTATCACCTGTTGATGGGCGGATCAGCATTTGCAATTGTCTATATGTGCACATGCCCGATTACCGCGCCCGATATGAACACCGCACGGTGGGTGTATGCATTTCTTGTCGGGACCCTGACGGTTTTGGTACGGGTGTTAAACCCTGCGTTTCCAGAAGGTGTCGGGCTTGTCATTCTATTCATGAATTGCTTCGCCCCATTGTTCGATGCAATCGAGGTAAAGTTTCGGCTGAAAAAGAGAATACCCAATGTCCAGTAGCGTTAAATCTATTCTTTTCGCGGTGGTATTATGTGTTGTCATTAGTCTTCTTCTGACAGCGGCGTCCACCGGGCTCCAGGAATTACAGCAAAGAAATATTCAACTGGATAAGCAGAAGAACATATTAAAATCGGTTGGCTTGGTAAAAGAGCAAGCATCCTATTCATCCGGAGATATCGAAACGTTATACAAAGAAAATATTCAAGCCTTTTGGGCGGACCCAAGCGGAAGGGTGTTGGATCAGCCGAAGCGCGGCGAACAGGACCTCCCGGTCTATTTATATCTGAAAGATAAAGAGATTGAAGCATACATTATTCCCATTAATAGCCGTGGTCTCTGGGGGAGGATTTTGGGGTATCTTGCCTTGCAAGGCGATGGTTCGACGATATCGGGTTTTACGGTTTACATGCATTCTGAAACTCCGGGTCTGGGCGGGGAGATCGAAAAGCGATGGTTTCAAAAAAACTTCGTCGGTAAAAAAATTGTCGATCAAGCCGGTGAGTTTGTATCCATTGCGATCGCTAAGGGAAAAGTTAAAGACAAGGTGTCCGAAAAAAAACGGATGAATTATGTAGATGGAATCAGCGGGGCGACACTGACCGGAAAATACCTTACCGAAGGTATGAAACAAGTTTTATCGCACTATGAACCTGTTTCCATCCGATTCAGAAAAAACATGCTGAAGCAGATACCGGATGAGGGTTAATAAGTAGGCAGGGCATTAATTTACTGTTCCACTTGGAGATTGTTATGGACCGGACATTACCAGCGCCGTTGGTGGCTATTAAAAAAACGAAATCTTATAAAGCGATTATTGAATCGCTGTGGCGAGCCAATCCCATCTCAAAACAGATTTTAGGGATTTGTTCCGCTCTGGCGGTTACCGTGCAGCTTAAAACCGCGATTGTCATGAGTTTGGCGCTCACGTTCGTTGTTGCCTTTTCGAGTTTGACTATTTCCATGATTCGACATTTGATACCGAGAAATATCCGGATTATTGTTGAGATCAGTATCATTGCCACGCTTGTCATTTTTGCCGACGAGCTTCTCAAGGCGTTTCTATATGATGTGAGCAAGCAGTTGTCTGTGTTCGTGGGTTTGATTATTACCAACTGTATCGTACTTGGAAGAGCCGAAGGTCACGCACTCACGAATCCGCCATTTTCATCCTTTGTGGATGGACTGGCAAATGGCATCGGGTACAGTTCCATCTTGATTGGTGTTGCTTTTTTTCGGGAATTGTTGGGGTCCGGAAAACTGTTGGGGTTTCAGGTCATCCCACAGTGGCTGTATGACGCGGGATATGAGAACATGGGGTTGATGCTGCTTGCCCCCGGCGCCTTTATCATTATCGGATTATTTGTTTGGTTAGAACACACGTTACTTGAAAAGTAAAAACAAAAGAGCGCATCGATGGAAAACCTAATCAGCATTGGTATCAATTCCGTTTTTGTGGGTAACATTTTACTGGCTTATTTTTTAGGGATGTGCTCGTTTTTGGCCGTATCAAAAAACATGAAAACGGCTTCAGGGCTTGGTCTGGCCGTTATATTCGTTCTGACAATTACAACACCTGCAAACTGGCTGGTTTATCATCTGCTACTGGCACCCGGTGCATTGACATGGGCGGGGTTTCCGGGGGTGGATCTTAGTTTCCTAAAACTTGTTTTATTTATTGCCGTCATCGCCGCCCTGGTGCAGGGTGTCGAGATGGTTATCGATCGCTATTCACCCGCTCTGTATATGGCATTGGGCGTTTTCCTACCCCTCATTACCGTAAATTGTGCAATATTGGGAGCTTCCCTGTTTATGGTTGAACGCGATTATACGTTCGCGGAATCGGTTGTTTTCGGCATCGGTTCAGGTACCGGGTGGTGCTTGGCCATTGTGTCCATGTCTGCGATTCAGCAGAAACTTCGATACGCCAATGTTCCGGAAGGTCTCCAAGGCTTTGGTATTAACATGATTGTAACCGGTCTGATTGCCATCGGATTCATGCTTTTTGCAGGAATAACACTGTAGTTGACTCACCGACGACTTGTCTTATTTTATTAACTTGGTTAAGTGATTCACAAGTTTTGTAACCCCGGTTTTACTCGAATGCCTGTTGATGTATATCGGATAATATAAGGATGTTTTAATTGATCAGTGTCTTTGTTCTTAGCCTTTCTGTGTTCCTATCCCTGGTACTCTTGCTTGTATTGGCACTTTTGTTTCTGGAATCAAAGATTGTCCAAAAGGGCGACCGTAAGATTGTGATTAACAACGATGCGGAAAAAAGCATCGAGACTCCAGCCGGTGTAACACTTCTATCTGCGCTGTCGGCTGAAAATATCTATCTGCCGTCTGCATGCGGTGGAAAGGGTTCCTGTGCCTTATGCAAATGCAAGATCGATGAGGGGGGCAGAAGTATTTTGCCGACGGAATTGGCACATTTGAGTCGGCAGGAGAAACTGGACAATATCCGTCTTTCCTGCCAGGTTAAGGTAAAGGAAGACATGAAAATCCGGATACCGCCGGAGATTTTTAACATCAGAAAATATAACGCAACGGTGATATCCAACGATAATGTTGCAACTTTTATCAAGGAGTTGGTCTTAAAAATCGACAATGGCGATCGAATCGACTTTGAGGCCGGGCAATATATACAGATTGACATCCCTGAATACGAGCTTTCATACGAAAAAATTGGTGTACAGGACATATACCGGCCGGCCTGGGATAAGTTTGCGCTGTGGGGGCTGAATGCTCAGACCGAAGAACCGGTATTTCGCGCCTATTCCATGGCGAATACCCCCGAAGAGGAGTTGATGCGATTTACGATTCGGATTGCCACCCCACCGCCGGGTTTCGATGCGCCGCCGGGAATCGCTTCCTCTTTTCTGTTCGGTTTGAAAGCGGGAGACCCTATGACGTTCAGTGGGCCCTACGGAGATTTCTTAGTAAAAGATACGAACCGGGAAATGTGTTTTATCGGGGGCGGGGCGGGGATGGCGCCGATGCGGAGTCACGTCTTCAACCAACTGTTGATCAAAAAGACGACACGAAAAATGACATTTTGGTACGGCGCACGGTCAAAACAAGAAATGTTTTATGATGCGGAATTTAAAGAGCTTGATCGGAACTTTTCAAACTTTACATACACGGTTGCCCTCTCTGAGCCGCTACCCGAAGATAAATGGGAGGGTTCCGTCGGATTTATCCATCAAGTCGCTTATGACAACTACCTGGGCACACACGAGGACCCCACGGAAATCGAATATTATCTTTGCGGCCCACCCATGATGATTGATGCGGTACAGAAAATGCTGGACAGTTTAGGTGTTGAACCGGAAATGATCGACTATGATGATTTTGGTTAAAATTTTATTTTCTCCGGAGGACGCCGTTCCGGAACATGTTCATGCGGGATTTCCCCCGCATTCCATTCTTTCGAAACATAAAGGTTGAAATAGCAACTGCCATATTCCTCGATATCCGGGACACTGTAAACACAGGGGCATATGACATCTTTGTCGTTGTCCCGGTCCGCCGATAGCAACCGGCACGGACAACCCATGTATCCGTACCGTTCCTTATTTTCGACAAGCGCCTCCAGAAGCTCAAGGGTCCGATCCCTATCGTTGTTAAAATAGTAGCCTTTCGGCTCCTGTACCTTTTTCATTCTTTCGTAGAGTTCTTTTGCATCCATTCGATGCCCAAAGCCTCCTTTATTTCTTTTTCTTTATACCCCACGATTACCTTTTCGCCAATGATAATCGTAGGAAACGAACATCTTGGATTAAACTTTTTAATATCTTGCAGAATCGATGCTCTCTCTTCTCCCTGTAACGTATCCACATCGATAAATTCATATTTGATCGTGCATTCTCCCAAAAATTTCTTAGCGGCCTTGCAGTGACTGCAGCTACTCAAAGAATAAACCTTCACAGATTCTGACATATACATCATCCTTTCATTTGCAAATTTCCCCGGGTAGGTTAATTAAAGGATTTTGTTAAAGCCTAATACATATTCCGGTAAGTTTCAATCGTAAGGTACATTTTTCCAGGAAAATGTTGTGTTTTGCCCCGATACTCAGGTCGAAATGGCACCACCTCATGTGAATCCGGAACCGGCGGTGCACGTGTAGCAGTGGTAATCGGTGGCAATGGGGATTCCCGGTTCGGGAGGGGAGGCGACTTGAGAGATGTGGATTTTGCGATTTCCCAGAAACTGTCTTGATGCCTGATTAAAATCGCAATCAAATAGGTATCCGTCCCAGGATATGGCAATAAGGGTTCGACACATCAGCCCTTCAACCGTGCAAGGATTGAAAGCTGAAGCCAGCTTGTCCATGTACTTTTGGAGGTTATCGGAAGCGATAAGCCATCTGCGAAATCTTCCCAATGGGACATTGGCAAAGCTAAACAGCTTATTAAAAACAATACCCCATTTTTGCTCCAATACCTTATGGAACCGTTTCTCCAATTGATCTTGGGATGGCGGTAAGAAGGCACCGGACGGATTTACCACCAGATCTAAACACAAGCCGGTGCCTTCTTTTCCATATCCGAGATCATTTAGTTTCTTTAGGGCCTGTATGCTCACATCGAAGATCCCGTTGCCTCGAATGGAGTCGAGTTGCAGCTCATTGAGAGACGGAAACGATGCGACAATGTTTGTTTTGCACGACGTCAACACCTGCAACAGGGATTCACCTTTTTGCATCAGCGCGGTGAGATTTGCACGAAACATCACCGTCGGCGCAAGTGGGGTTAGTTGTTCGACAAAATTTTCAATGCCCGGATGCAGTTCCGGTGCCCCGCCTGTGATGTCGATTACTTGGAAATTATCACGCGTTGCGAATTCGACCACCTGTTCCATGGTTTCACGACTCATCATCTCTTTTCGATGCGGGCCTGCGTCAAGATGACAGTGACGACACGTCTGGTTACACATCAAGCCTACATTGATTTGTAGGGTGGTGATCTTTGACCTCAACAGCGTCAAGCCATGCGCGGTGAGGGTGTTCAAAAACGGTATCACTGTTTGCATACGATTTGAGGTCATGGCATTGATACTCACTAATCAACAGTTAAATGAGCCGATTCCAAAACGTCCCAGTTTCCCCAATCTCTGTGTCAAGCTAAAATTTTAATCCTCGAGATACTCCATGTATTCCTGTGGTTAAAATTTTAACTTTCCTTGACCTTGAACAAACTGAAACGTTTTGAAACAGGCTCACATGGATATCTTATTTGCGACGTTTTGCATTTGCAGACCGTGAACCAGCGACGCGCCTCCGCGGATGGCTACCGCAACATGGATCGCTTCGGTCATTTCCCCAAGGTGTGAGCCCTTTTCCAGACAAGCCTGCGTATAAGCATCAATACAGTATGGGCACTGAATCGTATGGGCAACCGATAGTGCAATCAGGGCCTTTTCCCGCTCCGTTAAATCTCCTTCTTCAAATACCGAATTGTAATATTCAAAAAATTTTTTTGCAAGTTCCGGCGCGTCTTTCCCAATTTCTTGAAATTTTGGTAGGTCCTCCGGGGTATAGTATGTGTCCATTTTTTCTTTCACCTTTCTTATGAATCTTCCGTTTACTTTTCAATAATTTTTAATTTCCGGCTCCTATCTTACATCCTTACATCAGACCTAACGATTGTAAACACACCGTGGTGTTTTTTGCACGATTCTTTCCTGCGCGCAAATTCCCACTCAATTCCAAAAGATCCTCGTATGTATCGATATCCAGGCATTGCGGGAGGACGTGTACATTGCAATTTAACTGCTCAAACGTTGCGAGCGTATCGCTAAAAACCCGACTTGTACCCCATGGTATATCGTCAAAAATTTGGTCCATAAACCCATCACGACGGAACCCAATTAAATAGTATCCGCCGTCGCGGGCCGGCCCGATAACCGGCATATCATGATCCATCTTCCAAAACGCCTCGTCAATAACAGCCTCCGGCAATTCCGGAATATCGGTGCCTACCAAAATCGCTTTGCCGTAACCTTCTGAGAAGGTATTTCGAAAGGCGTTTTTCATACGTTCACCCAAATGCCTTCCGCTTTGTGGTTCGTACTCGAACGTGTTACCGAGCCACTCTTTTATCAAGGGTTCTTCTTTTGCCGGATGATAACAGATTTTCAATAGATCAACCTGTTGTTTAACCGCTTCGATGACGTCCGCTGCAAAAGATTTATAAAGTTTGAGAACCGATCTTTCATCAAGATGCGTCGTTAGCCGGGATTTTACCTGGCCAATCTTTGGTACTTTCACAAATACAATCGCCAAAAGGCGGTGATGAAGCGACTTTGGGTTCATTGTCTATTGATGATTTTCACGATTTATTTGTATTCGCATTCAAGCGCTACCTGCGTTGGCTGGGTCGCCTTCTCCTTGCCGTCTTGGTATCATCTTTAATGCAATTAGAAATTCGGTCTCGGTTTTCACCAAAACATTTTCGTTTAGTCGCATAAATTCATAATTCTTTACAACAAAATGGAGCCGGTTTACCATAGGAATTTAAGTTGTTTCAGAGGTTGCTGTAACATCCCATAAAACGGAAACAAATTTTTTCCAATTGACAATCGCTTTGTGTTTTTCTAAAAAAAAATTTTTTATATGGCAAGGAAAATCAATAGATTTGTTCTTGACAAAGGTACAATGTTTTTCTATTCTATTAAGAATCATTCCTAATAAGAAGAAAAATAGCCAAAGCAACATGCATTTACAAACGCAAACGATTATCGAAACCATCAAACATAAACCATTAAATAACAGTACGAAAAAAGCGTTTAGAAATATCTGAATACGTATTCCATGAAGGGAGGAAAAATGGAAAAAAAGAAAGAAGTACCCAAGAAGGAAGTCAACATTAGAGACCTCACAACCTGTGATGCCACCGCACAGATGTTGGAGAAGGCGCGTATAGACGGTGTGGAGACGGCTTTCGATCGTGCTGTCAACATGAAAGCATGCCCCATCGGTGCAGATTCAGCGTGTTGTAAACACTGTTCCATGGGACCGTGCCGACTGAATGCGAAGGATCCATACGGCAAAGTCGGTGTTTGCGGTGCCACCATTGATACCATTATGTCCAGAAACTTTGCACGTATGGTCGCTTCTGGATCCGCCGCGCATACCGACCACGGCATGTCCATGCTGGATCTTTTTCGGGAAGTGGTAAACGGCAAGATCCAAGATTACAGCATCAAAGATCCCATTAAGCTGGAAGAAGTGGCCCGTTCGGTTGATATCGAAACCGAGGGAAAAAGCGTAAAAGAGATTGCCACCGAGCTGTATAACGAGCTCGAGCGAACGTATACGCAAGTGGAAGGAGAAATTCCCTTTGCGAAGCGAGTCCCGGAAAAGACCCTGGAGACCTGGCGAAAGCATGGAATTGTGCCCCGGGGGGCCATGCGAGAAATCATGGAAATGATGCATCGCACCCATATGGGAGTGGATCAGGATTACACGAACATCATTAAGCAGATCAGTCGCACGGCCCTTGCCGATGGTTGGGGTGGCTCCATGGTTGCTACGGAGATTTCCGATATTCTCTTTGGAACGCCGTCACCCGTGAGCATCGAGGTGAACCTCGGTGTACTCAAAGAAAACCAAGTGAACATTATCGTTCATGGGCATGAGCCGAACCTTTTTGAATCCATGATCGAATCGGTGAATGAGTCGTCTTTGGTCAAAGCTGCCAAGGAAGCCGGTGCTGCCGGAATCAATTTGGTGGGGATGTGTTGTTCCGGTGCGGAAGTACTGGTTCGACATGGGATACCCCATGCCGGTAATTTTATGAGTACCGAGACGGTATTGGTCACCGGTGCTGTGGATGCCATGACCGTGGATGTTCAGTGTATTAAACAGGGCTTGGCGAAAGTCGCTGAATGCTACAGCACGCCGCTGTTCACAACCAACCCGAGATGTCACATCGAGGGTGCCGAGCATCTTGAATTCCACGAACATGATCCCAAAGGCTGCACCGATGAAATCGTGATTCGAGCCATTTCCCGATTTAAGAATCGAAAATATCCTGTTGAGATACCGAATATCAGAAACATCGGTGTCCATGGATTTTCTCACGAATACATCAACTATATGC
>JAHEHB010000231.1 GCA_024644775.1 Deltaproteobacteria bacterium | reverse complement strand
CATGATTAAAAATGCGGCGGTGATCCCTAAAAGGGTACCGGATATCGGCCTCGTAAACAGATCGAGCCAGTTCCCTTTGGATATCTGCAATGCGGTCATCAGATTATATTCGATGATGCTTCCCAGCACGATGGCAAGCAGAAAGGGACCCAGGGGGAATTCATAGCGTCGTAAGAAATATCCGATGACACCGAATACCATGGCGATATACACATCGAACATGGAATTTTGCAGTGCGTAGGCCCCTACCATGCTGAAGAACAAAATAAAGGGAATCAGAATAAATCGTGGAATTTCAACGACTTTGGCCATTAACCGGATGCCGATAATACCGATAACCAAAATAAACAGATAGGCCAGGATCATGCTTAAATAGACGCTGTAAACGACCTCCATATTTTCCTTGAATAACAAGGGGCCCGGCCGCAAACCATGGATGAGCAGCGCGCCCATCATCAGTGCGGTTACACTGTCGCCGGGAATTCCCAACGACAACAGCGGAATCATCGCCCCACCGGTTACGGCATTATTCGCCGTTTCCGGGCCGACAATGCCCTCCGGTCTCCCTTTACCCATTTCTTTGGGTTGCTTTGAGCTGTTTACTGCATCATTGTAGGCAACAAATGAAGCCGTCACCGCACCGACCCCGGGCAGGGCGCCTAAAAAAGTCCCCACCAATGCCGACCGTATGCTGAGTCCTATATTTTCCCATATATAACGGTAACTGGAAAAGATGTTTTTTATTGCCTGTTTGATTTGATAGTGGGTTTGGACGGTATCGGCTATCGCGAGTATTTCCGTCAGAGCAAAGAGACCGATCATCATCGGAAGCAGCGGCAATCCGCTCATCAGGTTCAAGCTGCCGAAGGTAAATCTGGGATATCCTGAATTCCAATCCATACCGATGGTGCAGAGCAACAGCCCCAAAATGACGCTGATGATTCCCTTGGTAAGGTTTTTGCCGGTCATACCAGCGACCATGCTCATGCCGAGCACCGCCAGGGCAAAGTATTCATGGGGGCCGAATTTCAACGCCGCCCTGGCAATGAAGCCGGAGGTAAAAATCAAAACGATGGCACTGAAAACACCTCCAAAAACCGATGCATAGCAGGAAATTCCCAGCGCTTTGCCCGCTTCTCCTTTTAACGATAATGGATACCCATCGAAAACAGTGGCCACGGCGGCAGGTGTTCCGGGTGTATTGATCAAAATAGCCGGAATTGAACCGGAGTAAACAGCACTGCAGTAGATACCGATCAGGAGCGCAAATGAATTTTGCGTCGAAAGGCCGTATGAAAAAGGGATCATCAGCGCAACACCCATGGTTGCCGTGAATCCGGGAAGGGCCCCGACGAACATCCCGCCCAATACGCCAAGCGCAAGCATGGTGAGGTAAGTCGCATCGAGTTGCGTTATAAATTGCCCGATTACTTCCAGTATGCTCAAATCAAATCTCCTTGCTTTCCAATACCTAAGGTTAAAAAGCGACCCACGCTTCCGGCAGGGGTATCTTCAGGACAACGATCATGAACAAATAGACAATCAGCACCGATCCCGCCGCAATGATGATCGCTTTGATGACATTTTTTCTGCCATCGCCATAAAAGAACTGGTAAAAAAGCAATAGCAGGCCGAAGCTCGGAATAAATCCAAAGAGGTAGGTGAGACCTATCAATCCCATCCAGATGCCGATGTTTCCGGACAAGACCGGCCAGTTGATCGATTCGATTCGAACCTGCGGGGCTTTATCCCTGTGGAAAAGATTTTGGCAAAGAAGAACGAAAGATGAAATAAACAGACAAATCGCAACTGCCTGGGGCATAAAACCCGGGCCTATTTTTTGTCCCGGCTGTTCTGGAAAACCCAAGGTGGCCAGAAATACGATGACACTGAGCACCATAAAAAAGACAGCGATATTTCGATTACTTGTTTGCAATGCGTTTACCTCGTTTTCAGTGCCGAGCAGGGAAGGATTTCCATCCTCCCCTGTTTGAATTATATACTTTTACTTACTTCTGTATTTCTTGAGTGTCGGGGCAAATTCCTTGGTCTCTTTTTCCAGTCGCTTAACAAAATCGGCCGAATTCAAGTAACCGGCCCCAAAATTTGTTTTCTTCAAAAAATCCTGATAAGCCGGTTCCTGAATCGCCTTGGTAAAGGCATCTTCCAATATTTTGGCTACCGCCGCAGGTGTCTTTTTAGGAACAAACAGACCCCGCCAGGTACCGACCTCGATATCATAACCGGCTTCGGTGTAGGTGGGTGCATCGGGATATCCGGCATACCGTTTGTTATCCCCTACTGCCAGCAATCTCATTTCGCCGCTTTTAAATTGCTGATCCGCCTCTGCGGGTGTAATCGTAATCGCTTCAACATGATTTCCTAACAGCGCCTGCTTGGAGCTTGCCGCCCCGCTTTTGGATGCCACTTTATTAAACTTCACGCCTGCCTTTTCCTCCAGCATGGTGGTGGACAGCCAGAAATTGCCGGGGAAATTACCACACATGTAATTCAGGTCGCCGGGACGCGATTTTGCATCCGCGATTAAATCCGCCAATGTCTTATACTTACTGTCACTGCGGACAATACAACCGGCCGGGTCGGCATTCACCCGCAACAGCGGTTTGAAATCCTGGTATGAAACCGGCGCCAGACCTCCCAGGTTTAGTAACACGAGTTCAACAGTGGCCATCAGGACGGTGTATCCGTCGGGTTTTGCCCTCGCACCCAGGCCGATAGCAACCGCTCCCATTCCTCCCGTCTTGTTGACGACAATTACTTCCTGGCCAAGGTGTTTTTTTGCGAGTTGGGCTACTTTTCGGGACAATGCATCGGTACCCCCGCCGGCACCGTAGGGACAAATGATGGTAATGGTTTTACTTGGGAATTTCGATGCCGCCTTTGATTCAACAATGAAGGTGAGTGAAAACATCACCGCCAGAAACAATACCATCAGATGAAAAGATTTTCTTTTCATGGCCAATACTCCTTTCTTTAAAAAATGCTTAACGTTAATAAAAATGACACTCCCTCCGTCCTGAAAGATCAAGTAAATTGATCCTCCCTGCATTTTGTTATGACATTATCCATTATTTCCTTAAGGGCTTTTGCCACCAGGCCGTTATCTGAACCAACAAGCTGAAAACGCATGCCCATCGCCGCAACTTCTTTGGATTTTTCAGGGGTTAACGGGGCAAACGTATCCAGTACGGGGATGTTTTTCTCTTTTGCAGCAGCGAGGCATTTCTGGAAGGCCTCGTCGATAATGGGGTTATCATAGTCATAATTGAGGTTTAAACCCAGCGAGAGGGCATAGTCGGTGGGACCGAATGACAGGGCGTCGATCCCTTCGACAGATAATATTTCATCCAGATTGTCAATTCCTTCTTTATCCTCCACCAGCGGGATGACCATTACCTCTTCATTGCTCAACTTCACAAAAGAATCCCAGTCGAAATCACCACAGCCCCATTTAGCCGAACGTACATGGGGATTACCGTGTCGCTTCCCGGCCAATGGAAAACGGCACGCCTGCACGGCTTTTTGCGCCTCTTCTTTTGAGGAGACGCGGGGAATCACAATGCCTTTGGCCCCGGATTCCAGAGCGCACCGGATAAAATATTCTTCATTTTCCTTTACCCGTACAACCGGGACGATACCGCTCACATCGGCTGCCCGGATCAGGTTTTCAAGTTCCAGGTCACTACCGATCGGCACATGCTGCGTATCGATATAGACATAATCAAATCCGATGTAACCGGCCATTTCAATATAAATCGGACTCCGGCTGCTAATAGCGAGACCATAAACGATTTTGCCTTGGGCGAGATTTGTTTTCAATTTTTTCAAATTTTTATCCTCTTGCATAACACCTCCTGAAAACACACGTTTTCATTTTATGAGCCGATTATTTTGAGCGATTGGTATTGTCACAAAGGCTAACGGTAAAACCCAAACCATAGCCCAACAAGCATGTCAAGAAATTTGTTTTATTCATATTTTGTCATTACCACCCTTTTGTACGAAATCAAAAATACGCAACGCGACATCAAAAAATCCTTTGTTACAATTTGTTACAACTTGTTACTTTCCAGAAAAGCATCCATCGGTAAAGTGTATTAGTTTTATGCCAAAGAGAGGTGGTCAAAAGCGATCATTAACACTATTTAAAGGAGGTAACATGAAAAAGATGGTATTCGTAATTGGCATTTTGGCAGTCGTACTGGTCGGAGCGCTTTTGTATGTTGGTTTTCACCCCGGAAGCGGCTTTGCACACGGAAATGGTAGGTTCTTTGGCTGTTTGATGGAGAAGTTTGCAGATGAACTGGCGCTAAGCACCGAACAAAAAGAGCAGTTGATGCAAATCGCTGAAGAGGTGAGAGGCAAACATCAGGAGATGCGCTCTCTGCATGCGGCAGCAAAAAAAGAAGTGATAGGCGAGCTGCGCAACCAGGAGATCGATCGGGAAAAGATAGATTTAATGTATAGCAATACCAAGGGCAGATTCGATGAGATGTACGACCTTTTGGTATCACGGTTTTTGGAATTTCATAAAACCCTGACACCCGAGCAAAGGGAAAAACTCGTTGCCGAGATGGAAAAACATCACGGGCGGTATCGAAGGTTTCACCCTCGATGGAAAGATAGATAAATTGGATTTGGCTGGGAAAAAAGAATCTGATATAGGGAAGAAGCGGAAAAGTTCGGGACAGACTACCTTACACCATTCACACCTTCGGGGCTGATGAAAGTAACCATTCTCATCATCGATGACGACAAAAAACTCAATGAGTTACTCGAAAGTCATTTAAGTCAATTCGGGTATCGTGTCCTTTGGGCTACCCACCCCGAACAGGGAATGAAAACGTTACGCCAAACTTCGCCGGATTTGGTGATTCTCGATTTGATGTTGCCGGGAATAGACGGATTTGAGGTGTGCCGGTTGATCCGGCAGACCAGTGCCGTTCCCATTATCATGTTGACAGCAAGGGGGGAGTTGACAGACAGGGTTCTGGGTCTTGAATTGGGAGCAGACGACTATCTGCCCAAACCCTTTGAGCCCAGGGAGCTGGTGGCCCGCATCAAGTCGGTGCTGCGACGAACCCAGAAACGCGAATCACTTCAAACACAAACCTACGGCCCTTTGACCATCGATTTTGCCAGACGGGTCGTCAAACTGGGCGATGAACCCATAGAATTGACCACGAACGAGTTTGCCGCACTGGCGCTTCTGGTGCGCCATCCCGGGCAGGTACTGGATCGTGATCAGATTTTGCAGGAACTCAGGGGAATAGACAGCGATGCTTTTAACCGCTCGGTGGACGTAACCATCAGTCGGTTGCGGCAAAAGCTGAAAGACCATCCTAAACGATCCGCCCTGATTAAAACCATTTGGGGAACCGGGTATGTTTTCATAGGAGACGCAACCGAATGAAACGCACCCGCAGGGTCAGACGAATTTTTCATTCGGTTTTTACCAAGCTGCTTGTTACTATCGTTATTGCGGGATTTTGTGTCAGTCTTCTGATTGTCGGTTTTTTCGTAGCCTATCGTCATCTTGTCGGGAAAGCGTTTGAAGAGAATATGGCGACTTATGCCGACTATCTGATCAACGATATCGGAACACCGCCCAGCCTGGAGCGCGCGCGTGAAATCTCGGGAAAAACCGGCCTCGCCATCCGATATGAGAGCCCTGTCACCAACTGGTCCACTTTGGATATCGTCGAGAAGATCGAACCATCGCGTTTGCACATCCGGCATGAAGGTCAGGGATTTTCGATCGGTACATTCCATGGCCGGTATTTTATGTTGGTCGATCGGGGTGCGGGCCTATTTACTTTTGAATTGACCGGACGTTTTGCCGACGAAGGCCGCATCAATCGGATGGCAGTGATGTTTTTTACCCTTTTGACTGTTCTGCTGGTGCTGGCCTACATTGCCATCCGAAGGATTCTCAGACCCGTACGATGGCTTCATGAGGGGGTACATCAAGTGGGCGCAGGCAATCTCGATTATCGTGTCCCTTTAACCCGTACCCACGAATTCCGTGATTTGGCTGAATCATTTAATGCTATGACTGAACGTGTGGGTAAGATGATGCATGCCAAAGAGCGGCTGCTACTGGATGTGAGCCACGAACTGCGTTCACCCATTACCCGCATGAAGGTGGCGCTGGAATTCATGGACGAGGGCAAAATAAAGGAGAGCATCCGGGAAGATATCAAAGAAATGGAGCAGATGGTTTCAAATGTTCTGGAGACTTATCGATCGTTTAAAGAGCCCGGCACACTGAATCTCAAACCGGTCGATATGGCAGCACTCATCGATGAAGTGGCTTCGGATTTTAGAGAACGGCCGCCCGGTGTTGAAATTATGGAAACTGCCGCTGGGGTCAATCTGCGGATTGATCCTGGAAAAATAAAAACCGTTTTAAAAAACGTTATTTCAAACAGTATCAAGTATTCGGAAGAGACCGCGGGTGCTGTTCAGATCTATTTAAAAAAGCAAGCCGGCCGTGTCGTCATTGAAATAAAAGATCGTGGAATCGGTATCCCGGAAGAAGCATTATCATATGTGTTTGAACCCTTTTACCGTGTAGATGCCTCCCGTTCGCGCAAGACCGGCGGTTATGGATTGGGACTGAGTCTCTGCAAGGAAATCATGGAAGCCCACGGCGGCGGGATGGAGATTCAAAGTGAGGTTGGCCGTGGAACATCAGTTTTTTTGTATTTTCAAAACAATGGATAAAATAAGGGCGAACTCTGGTGACGATTGCGCGCGATCGTTGACCCTAATCAAGGAGAAATGTATGGTGAGTGGTGGAAACAAGCGTGTCTGCCCGGTTGAAAGGGCAGGCAGTCTCGATAACAGAATTCGAAGATGGTTACAAAACCCGCAAAAGATAGTGGGGCCTTATATTGAAAAAGGAATGACAGTCCTGGATCTGGGTTGTGGTCCAGGCTTTTTCTCTATTGATATGGCTCAAATGGTCGGTGCCTCCGGTCGAGTTATCGCTTCTGATTTGCAGGAAGGGATGCTTCAGAAGCTAAGAAACAAGATTCAGGGGACAGAACTTGAGGAACGTATCACATTGCATAAATGCGAGGAGAAGACGATAGGCGTGCCATGGAATGTTGATTTTGTTCTCGCTTTCTACATGGTTCATGAAGTACCCAATCAAGAAGAATTTTTTATAGAGATGGAATCAATAATCAAACCGAACGGGCAAGTTTTCATTGTTGAGCCACCATTTCATGTCTCTAAAAAGGGGTTTGAAGTAACGATTAGAAAAGCCAGAGACGCCGGATTTGCAGACATTGAACGGCCGAAAGTACTGTTTAGCAAGGCGGTGATTTTAAAGAAGATCGAGCACTAAATAGTATCTGACATTCATCCCAATATATTTGCTGAGGAAGGCCATCATGTTACCCAGTCTGATATCGCCGTGGACCCGAATCGTCGAGTACCCCGAAAACCATTTGAACGACTTCTGTATCTTCAACGGGCCGGATAACCGCTGGCACGTTATCGGGATCATGGGGACCGGAACCTGGGACAGCGAGATATCCCTGTTCCATTGCTCCAGTCGGGATCTCTACGGCCCGTACCGGATCCATCCCCCACTGCTCAAGGATTTGGCCAAAGGGAGGACCCAAAACGACGCTCCCCAGAAACACGCGCCCTTTGTCTTTGTCCGACACGACACCTGTTTCATGTTCCTGAGAAGACCCATGGGGACCAATCTTCTGCTCAAATCCAACGATCCCTTCCGGTGGCCCAACGAACCCCGGGTTCTGTTCGAGGAAAACGATGCCAGGGATGCATGCATTCAAGAATTTGACGGTATATATCACTGGTACTACTGCCAATGGCGAGAGGTGGACGGCATCGGCAGGAGCTGTATTCTGCTCCGGCGTTCCCGAAATCTGGAGGATTGGGGCAACCCGGTGGTTGCCCATGTCGACACCTCGCGAGAAGTCAGACACTCGCATTTACAGAGCCCATTTGTCGTTTATGCCGCCGATTGCTATTGGATGTTTATCCGCAATCGAGATATGGATGACCGGTGTGTCACAACGGTGTTTAGAGCCGATTCACCGGATCGGTTCGCATTCGGCACAGAAATGTGGGACTGCGAGATGGAAGGCGTGCACGCTGCCGAACTCGTCAGCGCAAATGGCCAATGGCACATTGCTCGGGTCAGCGGTCCTCCGGGTGGTTTCCCAGGTGCCCCGGAAGCCGGGGGACGGGTCGAAATCGCTCAAATCAGATTCGATGGAGATTGATTGGAGCTCTTTCTGACTGAAGCCGTCGATCTCTGAAAATGACCGGGTTATCGGTAGTTTTAAGGTTTCCCGGGACGGGATTCCCCACCGGTGCGTTTGGCGTTGCGGCGGCCGTCATACTTATTTTTCTCACGCTATCCATTTGCGGCAAAAACGGAAACGGCAATCCGGTTAGGCCTTGACTCCCCCGGCAAC